>NZ_JAUSUX010000023.1 GCF_030813795.1 Desulfofundulus luciae
CCTTCCAGTATGGCAGAAAAAGTTGGTAATGGAAAGTCTAGCTGACTCGATTTTCATTCGTGGGTTGTGATAAAAATTATCATGGAAGTTTAGGGAGGTTTTAAGCATGGCTAAAACCATGAAGGCATTTGTAATGCACGGCATTGGCAGGGTGGGACTCATAGAAAAGCCAGTTCCCCAAGATCCCGGGCCAAACGATGCCATTATAAAAACCACTGCGGCACTCATTTGCACCTCCGACGTGCATACAGTCCACGGAGCTATTGGGGAACGGAAAGATCTCACCCTCGGCCATGAGGCAGTAGGAATTATTTACAAACTGGGGAAAGCTGTTAAAGGGTTGAAAGAAGGCGACCGGGTAGTGGTCAACGCCATTACTCCGTGCTACAGGTGCGAAAATTGCCAGAGAGGGTACACATCCCAGTGCACCCAGATGCTGGGCGGCTGGAGATTCGCCAACACCAAAGATGGAAGCATGGCCGAGTATTTCCACGTTAATGATGCTGAAGCGAACCTGGTACCCATCCCGGATTCTGTGTCTGATGAAGCGGCCCTGTACACCACCGATATGATGTCTACCGGTTTTATGGGGGCAGAGCACGCCAACATTCCCCTGGGTGGAACAGTGGCAATATTCGGTCAGGGGCCGGTAGGTTTAATGGCCACGGCTGGAAGCCGGTTGCTGGGAGCCGGCCTCATCATTGCAGTGGAAACAGTACCCAAACGGCAGGAATTGGCCAGACATTTCGGAGCCGATGTGGTGGTGGACTTTGCCAAAGTAGACCCCGTGGAAGAAATTCTGCGGCTCACCGACGGCCAGGGAGTGGACTCGGCCATTGAAGCCCTTGGGGCACAGGAAACCTTTGAGAATTGCATCAAAGTAACCAGGCCGGGCGGCACCATCTCCAATATCGGGTATCACGGGGAAGGAGATTATATTAAAATCCCCCGCCTGGCCTGGGGAGTGGGCATGAGCGACAAGACCATTCGCACCGGCCTCTGCCCGGGCGGCAAGGAAAGGATGAAGAGGCTCCTGCGCCTCATAGAAACGGGCAGGATAGATCCCACGCCCTTAACCACCCACCGCTTTAAATTCGAAGAGGTGGAAAAGGCTTTCCATCTGATGGCCACAAAAGAAGACGGTATAATCAAGCCTTTGATCCTGTTCTAAGCCAGGGTCCAACATCAAAAAAACCATGACCGGACTTCAAGCCACCCTTCCTCCTGCGGAGGAATGAGGTGGTTTTTTTGTGCTTTTGGAGTACCGCTGGCACTATTTTTCCAACAACTAAGGATATGCTTCTAACAATTTAGCTTGAGTAGCACATCCATATTTTTATTTGATGTACGGTTAAATTGACCGGCCAAAAGCGGCCAAAGTGTGTGTTTTACCGGGAGAGGACGTTAGCATGCAGCTTGCTTACCAGTTCAAAATACCGGAAATTATTTTCGGAAGGGGCTCCATCCGGCAGGTGGGTATTTGTGCCCGGCGAATGGGAGCGGAAAAGGTGTTTCTGGTAACCGACCCCGGCATCATAAAAGCAGGGTGGGTAGACGCCGCCTTGCTATTTTTGAAAAGCGAAGGAATAAAATACGAGGTGTGGCAGGGAGTCACTCCCAATCCCAGGGACTACGAGGTAGAGGGAGCCACCTGCGCTTACAAGGAGTCCAAGTGTGATGTCATCATGGCCATTGGAGGGGGCAGCCCGATTGACTTAGCCAAAGCAGTGGCCGTGATGGCCACTCACCCCGGAACCATTCATGATTACGAAGGAGTGGATAAGATCACCAATCCTCTTCCCCCCATGATCATGGTTCCCACCACTGCCGGTTCAGGAGCAGACATAACTCGCTTTGCCGTGATTTTAGATACCAGAAAAAGAAAAAAAATGATCCTGGTAAGCAATACCTTAATCCCCGACATATCCATCACCGATCCCTTACTTTTAACCACGAAAGACCCGGAACTAACTGCCAATACGGGTATGGATGCTTTAGCCCATGCCATTGAAGCGTATGTTTCCACCGCAGCCAGCTTTTTAACTGATTCTTACGCTTTAACGGCCATCCGCTTGATAGCCACCCACTTAAGAAAATCAGTATCCAGTAAAACCAATCTCCAGGCCAAGGACGCCATGGCTAAAGCCAGCCTTCTGGCAGCCGTGGCCTGTTCAAATGCATTAATTGGTGCGGTGCATGCCATTGCCCATCAAGTGGGAGGAATGTTTGACCTTCCGCACGGCAGGGTAAACGCCATGCTTCTTCCCCACGTTATGGAATATAACCTACCGGCGTGCATGGAAAGACTTGGAGTCATTTCTCATATCCTGGGACTGCCCGTCCAAAACCGGAGCCTCCGCGAAAAGGCCCGTTATACCATTGAAGAGATCAGGAATCTAGCAAGGGAAGTGGGAATAGATGATAAACTATCCAATTATCATCTGTCACTTCAAGATCTGGAATCAATGGCTCAGAACGCACTTCAAGATGCCTGTATAATTACCAACCCGCGAGATATAGGAGGTGAGGAAATTTGTGAAATCCTCCGGCACGTTATTTGAAGAAACAACAAAGACCATGACGGGTAACACCAACAGGATAAATAAGATAAGTCAGTCTCTTAATGTGCTTGAGACGTTGAAGGAATTGGGGCAATTTTACCAGCACCCTCTCTTTTCCAAAAGTACCACCTTAGAGAAGCTAAGTGGTATTAAGACCACAAGCAAGACACATTATAGTGAGTTTAAACGCACCATTACTTTTTTATCAGAAAAACATAAACAGCAAAGTGCAATATTAATCAAATTACATGATTTATTAGAACAAACACGACAAGAAATTCTTCTTCGCGAAAGAACCAGGATAGCCTCTGATTTGCATGATTCTGTCCTGCAAATACTTTTTGTGATAATGCTTTATATCGATCAATGCCTTGAAGAACTCCCTTCTTTTTCACCAACGCTTAGAAAACTCATTCTCCTGAAAAAGCTTGTTGATAATACAGCCAGGGAAGTCCGCAATGTGGTTTATCAACTATCATCCAGTAAACAAAAATGCAGCCTGACAAAAAAACTGGAAAACCTGGTTCAGTATCTTAACGCCACAGGGTTGGTAACGATACGATTAAACGTTCCTGCTTCCGAGCCGGAAATGCCGGAATTTATGAGCAAAAACATATACCACATAGTACAAGAAGCCTTGTTCAACGTGCTAAAGCATTCAATGGCCCGAGAAGCGAAGGTAAACATACTCTTCAAAGAAAAAGAAATTGAGCTATCGGTTGTTGACGCAGGAATAGGTATTTGCCCGGATATTTTTCACAAGCCCCACGATGAAGAAATGAAGTTTGGTCTCAAAAACATGATCTGGAGGATAAAATGCCTTAAGGGTTCCTTTGAGATCAAAAAACCCGAAACGGGGGGTACGGAAATACGTGCCGTGATCCCATTCCAGGGAGGGTAAAAAATAGATGCAGGCAATTTCCCTTATCATTGTGGATGATCATGAAATAATAAGGGAAGGCCTTAAAGCAGCCTTCCAAAAGGACCCGGATTTTCAAATTGCAGGGGAAGCCGCATGCGGCAGAGAACTACTGCAACTCCTTAAAACCACGACGGCCGATGTGGTCCTTTTGGACGACCGCCTGCCCGGGGAAAGCGGGATTGACCTGTGCGCACGCCTGACGAGACAATATCCAACCTTGAAAGTGATTATCCTTACCGCCTATGGAGAGCAGCGGGACTCTATCGTCAAGGCCGCTATGGTTGGTGCCAGGGGCTTCCTCCTGAAAAACGTACCCCTCCCGGAACTGAGACACGCCATAAAGTCAGTGGCTAAGGGAGAAGTAGTCATAGATCCCCAGGTAGCCATGCATCTTATCGCCAGCCTCAAAGAAATGCCGCCTGCCAAAGCCACCCCGACAAATCTCCTTACTCCACAACAGGAAGCCATCGCCAGACTCGTGGCCCAGGGTTTTACAAACCGGGAAATAGCCCAGCAGCTTTACTTGAGCACGAATACGGTTAAATTTCATGTTCAAAATCTCCTGCGCAAGCTGGAAGTGCGCAACCGGGTGGCTCTCGTCAACAAGCTCCAGGAAGTATCCGGTAGTTTTTCAAAAAAACAATATAGTCCTTAAATATTAGGATATCCCCTTAACCACCGCACCCCCTATCGCCCGAAAAACAGCCTGGGCGCGGTTACAAAATGCCTGAAACCGGCATCATAAATAGCCAGTCCCTTAACCTTGATTTCGGAAAGGCCATCGAGCAACTGCCGCGCAGCTTCGCTGGTCATAACTTTTTTCCATTCCTCAAAGCTTCACGGTCGTCCCCCAATTGGCGAGCAGGGTAAATGGTTATCTTAATGCGGCCCTGGCTTTTCTCCTCTACCAGTCTGGCAAACCTATCGGCAGCCAGGTGCATGGGGTGGGTCGGCTCCATAAAGACACAAGATGCAATACCCGCCCGTCTTTGCCTGGTAAGGGCCAGCTTTCAGAAATCATATTCCGTCGCCATTTTCCTCATTTTTCCGATCATTTTTTCCAGTTCGGCTATTAAAGCTGAAATCTCTTCACTTTCGGCAGCCTGTTCCTGGGAAGAAGCCACCATTTCCTCGATCATTCTGGTGATGTCCAGAATGTTTTTTTTAATGTTTTCCAGCATTCCGGCGCTGTCCTTAACCGAGGAGCGGGTCTTGGCAGCCATTTTTCTGATTTCATCGGCCACCACGCTAAACCCCCTCCCCTGTTCACCTGCCCGGGCCGCCTCAATAGCCGCATTTAATCCCAACAGGTGGGTCTGCTCGGCCACCTCCTGAATAAGGGACAGCACACTATCCAGGTTTTGGATGTTCTCCCGGACGGACTGGGCATTTTGGGCCAGCTTCACATTGTTATTGGCAATTTGCTGGGCACTGGCAGCCATCTCCGCAGCACTGGAACTGAGACCGCCGCAATAGCTCTCCAGTTCAGCGGCCATCTTTTTCAGCTCTTCTTGCTTTATGGTGGGGATACTTATGGCTATACAGCCGACCACCTCGCCACGTTCATTTTTAATGGGCGAGGCTATGGCTAAAAAAGGCACCCCGTATTTTTCTTCGGGAATTAACACCACGCTTCTCTGACCGGTTCTAATTACCCTGTCCGAAGCACTCCCTTCCCGGAATTTTTTCCCTACACCCAGGCCAAGCTTCACCACCCCTTCAAAATAAAAAAGATACTTTTCCCGGTCGGCCACGGCAAGGGTTACATTTTTGCCAAGAGCTTCCAAAAAATACTTTGCTGCTGCAACCACCGTATCTAAAATGGATCCGCTATCCTCCACGCTTTTTCCCCCCCCAAAGCTGCCTTATGAGCGCCTGCACAGTACCCCCCGGGCGGCAGTTACCTTCCTGGCTTAACAAAAAAATACCACGACTATAATGTTGTTGAGTTGAAATTTTCCCGAATCCACCCAAAAATCTCTTGAACGGTTAGTTCTTTCTCTTAAACGGTTATAATGATTCAGCCGCCCTTCCCAGGCCCAAACCGGCCAGCGTTTCTGGAGTAGGACAGCCGGTGAGAGGATCCCATCCCCTCTCCTGATAGTAGTCGTCCAGCAAAGCCTGCAGCTCTTGAGGCTCCAGCCTTCGTTGACGGTAATAGTCTTCCAGGTATTCTTTTCCGTCTGGAGTATTCTTTTCCGTGAGCCATATTTTCGGAAAAGAGTCATCGTCCCGGTGGAACCCCTCCCTCACGTTCAGGACCTTTAACAAATTGAAAACCCGCTCCCCTGCTCGCTTCAGTTCCCCGGCAGTGGTTTGCAACCCGGTAGCGGCAGAGTAAATCTTGGCTAGATTCTGCAGGTGTAAAAACCCGGGTATGTTGTACATAATACATACGCCCAGGCAATCCATAACCTGACCGGAATCCTGAACATGGCGGGTCAGCCTGCCCACATTTAAATACCGGCCTTTAATGATTCTTTCTATGGCTTCCTTATCCAGGCCCATCTTTTCTAGCGAACTTACGATGACCTCCGGTTCCTGTAAAGGTATGGATGTGGCGGAGTGGGCCAGGCCGTGCATGGCCCCCCGGGGATTGACCACCATGTTAAATCGCGGGGCATCCATTTTTGTAGCCCTGGCATCATAAGTGCAGGCTGCCCCTTTAATCATGCTGAGATGATTAGCGGGATCTTCCCCGAAATACCGGCCCATGGCCACCCATCCTTCGGCCAGGATATTACCAATTCCTTGACGGAAGATCAGGTGGTTAAGGAGCCTTTCGTAAGCAGGTAGCCCTTCCTCCAGTTTCAACGCCTCTACTTCCCCCCTCCTGCTACGTGCTACCTGGGAAAGATAACGGATAATGCCCCTGAATTCTACCACGGACATGCCGGCACAATTGCACAGGTGAAGCAATCTTGCAGCCTGCCGCCAATCCTCAAGATTTAAAGTTTGACCAATGGTGGCCAGATGCAAAAAAGTCCCTGTATGGGTAACCTCCACACCCTCCCCCGTCCCCTCTACGGGAAAGGATGAACGACAGCACAGAATACATCTGGAACATGGGAGGTTTTTTAAAATGGCTGAACGAGCCACCGCCGGCCCGTACAAACAATCCCATTTTTCCACCGGCCAGAGGCCGGGGTTCATGGTTATGCGGTAAATATGCCAGCTGGCATGAAGACCGATCTCCCTGTGGGTTCTGGTAAGGGGGTGAGCTTCTATTTCCTCCCTTATCCTCCTGGTAGCCTCAAGGAGCCTCTTCCGGTCGGCTATCTTTATTTCTCCTTCCCCCCTGACCACTATAGCCTTTAATTTTTTAGAACCCAGAACGGCCCCCAATCCATTTCTGCCCAAAGTAGAGGTCATATCCGTAATGGCAATGGCAAACCTGACCAAATTTTCGCCCGCAGCACCAATGGCAATTACTCCGGCACCGGGATATTTTTTCATTAACTCCCTGGTTGTCTGATAAACATTCGTTTTACCCCAAAGCCCGCTGGCGTCTTCTAACTTTACGCCCCCATTCTCCACCACCAGGTAGGCTGGTCTTTCCGATCTTCCTGTGATTACCATACAGTCAAAACCTGCTTTTTTCAACATGGCGGCAAACCTGCGGCTGCCGCTGCTGGCAGAGCCAATAAAACACTTTCCACTTTCATCCGCTGGATTGGGAAAGCGGACGGTGGCCTGAAACTTCGCTGCCGATGGGACCGGGAGACCCACCAGGGGCCCCACCCCTATAATAACAGGGCTCTCGGGAGCCAGCGGGTCCGACCGGGGATGGATTAAGTCCCTGGCCAGTTGATAATTTAAACCGCTGCCCCCGATATAATCCCGTGTCAGCTGAGGTAAGAGCTTTTCCGACCAGAATTTTTTGCGGCTCAGATCAACAAACAATATTTTGCCGGCATAACCTCCCATAGCCATGTTCAGTCCCCCTTTTCTTTCGACAGAATACCGGGATTACACCGGCGGTAAAAAGCTACCGGCTTCTATTGCAAATACGCTTTCGGTCTTGTGGTTAACGTCGCTCCGTACCAGAGGCGGCGAAGATGTTCCAGCGATAGCTCCCCCCGTAAGAGGCATTTCATCACCCAGCCCGCCGTAGACAACAGGTAAAGGGGCTTGCCATAGGCCCAGCGGTAAAGGCCAGCCAACTCCCGGTAGAACTCCGATAAGGGCAATTTAGTGGGTAAAACTGCATGTAAAAGGTCAAAAAGGTCATAATTTAAAGAAGTTATGCGTTCCTTTACCTGGTCGAAAAGCTCGGTACCGGGTAAGGGGGTGAGAACGCTGAAATAGGGTTGGTTGAGCTTCAGCCGTCTGATATACTCCCGCAACTTTTGAAAGTCCAATTTGGTGAACTGCGGGTCCACAATAAAAGAAGCATATACACCGATCTTCATTTTTTGCAGGAACTTTAAGGCTCGCTCGTTATTCTCCACGTTGTTGCGCTTGTCCACCTGTTCCAAACCTTCCTGGTCTATTTTCTCAAACCCGATAAAGACCTGATTTAAACCAACCTCTTTCCACTGGGCCACGATTTCCGGGTGGGAAACAATGGTATCGCTGCGGGCCTGAATGATGTATCTCCTGGCCGGAAGCCGCTCCCCTTTGATGAGGGCGGCAATTTGGGCTGCCCTGTTTACATCGGCTAAAAAGTTGTCGTCGGTGAACAGTACATCTCCAGGGGGGAGCTGGGCCAATTCTTCTACCACCCGCTCGGGACTCATGGCCCTGAATTTGCCCCTCTGAAAACGCCACACGCTGCAGAAATTACACCGGAAAGGGCAGCCCCGGGAAGTTTCTACGGTTATCAGGGGGCGACGGAAACCGAGAAAATATCGCTCCCGGTAATCTTTGACCAGAGATCGCCTGGGAAAAGGTACTTCATCCAGATTAGCCAGTAAAGGCCGAAAGCCGGTGAAAAACTGGCCCTCGGGACGGTTTAAAACCAGACCCTGTACTCCAGACAGATCTTCCCCACCCTCCAGGGCTGCTAACAACTCCGGGCTAGTAGTTTCCCCTTCACCCACCACCACCGCATCAATTGCCGGATCAAAAAAGTCTTCCGGGCTAAGGGAGGCATGGTGCCCGCCTACAAATACAAACAGTTGCGGGTTAATTTGTTTAAAGGCCCGGGCCAGCTCCACCACCCGGTAGGTATCTACCGTAAAAGAACAGCTTATGCCCACTGCCCGGGGCGCAAATTCTTGTATTACGTTTACCGGTAACCGGCCATCGATCAGGTCAACAATTTTTACCTGGTGGGCAGTCAGGGCTCCTGCTACAATTTCCAGGCCGAGAGGTTCGGCGCGGATCACGCTTTTAAATCCCAGGCCATCCCTGGGCCGGGGCTGCACCAAGAGTACGTGCATAACGGATCCCCTCCATCAACTTCACCGCTCAGATACTTTTTTCTTCGTGCCCGCTCATTTACGTACTCTTTTAGCATGCACCGCAAACAAAAAGGTTAATCAAGCTCCCACCAGTTACGCCCCTTTTTACACCGGTATTTCCCGCCCGGATTGCAGCCAGTTCACAAACCGCTCCACCGGCGGCGGGTCGGTACCTTATGGTCCCGACCCGCATGCGCGTTTAATACTCCTGCACGCCTTCGTTTGCCCCCTTAATTTTGTCTTCACCTTTCTTCGCCAGCCAGGTAAACAGTCCAGCCAGTATCACTGCATAAAAGACCAGGAATACAAATCCCCAATTCAGCAAAGGAATGTGGTAGACCACCCGGCTGGACCAGAAAAGGGGAGAAAAGGCAATTACCACACCTGCCAGCAGTAGCAGGCAGAAAGATACCGCCAGTTTTTCCACTGCCACCCCTCCTTTCCGAGCCAGGGCTATGCCCGTATTTGCTTCACCAGTTGCCTTACCTCGTCGGTTGCCGGTGCCGTCAGCAGGCTGACCACCACCGTAACGACCAGCGATGCCGCCACCCCTACCAGGGCGGCAGTAAACAGGGGCACCAGCCCGCCCAGTTGAAAGACAACAAACGCCACGAAACCACCCACCATACCGGCCAGGGCACCAGCCCGGGTTGTCCTCTCCCACCAGATGCCCAGCCACAGAGGGAAAAAGAAACTGGCGCCAATTCCCCCGGTAATCAGGCCCACTATAACTCCAATCAGGCCCGGTGGTCGCAGGGCGATGATGATGGCCAGAATCCCCGCTACCAGCATGACCACCCGGGCCACCCAAAACACACTTTTTGCTTCGGCGCCGGGCCGGATCAGGCGTTTGTATATATCATGCCCCACCGCTGCCCCGATGGCCAGCAACATGGCATCGGTGGTGGACTGGATGGCAGCCAGAATGGCGGCCACACTCAGCCCCTTAAGGATGGGAGAGAAGTAACGGTCCATGACAGCCAGAGTGATGAAATCCGGATCCTTTAAAGGCGGCAGATGAATCTTGGCTGCCGCCAGGATCATGGTATAGGCAAAAAGGCCCACAAATATATCCATCATGATCACTGCTATAAGCACGGAAACCCTCCCCGCATGGGGATTACGGACGGTATACTGCCGCATCACCACGTGGGGGGAAGCTCCCATAAAAAAGACCATGGAAAGGGCAAAACCCAGCACGGACCAGAAGGACATCTTGGGAGAAAGATAAGCAAAATGGGGATCCGCGGCCACGGCCGACTGCAGGACGTTACCTATACTACCGCCAAATTCGGCCAGGATAAAAGCACCCAGGCCTACGGCAAATAAAAACATCAACAATCCCTGGATAAAATCGGTCCAGGTTATGGCCAGCATGCCACCCAGCACAACGTAAATAACGTAAACAAATCCGATTAAGATAACCCCCTGCCAGTAGGGTAGGCCCAGCAAATATTGCAGTACCAGGCCGCCGCCTTTAAGCTGAGGTATGAGGTAGACGAAGAAGAAAACCACGGTAATCAGGCTGTAAACGATCCTGATGGCCTGCCCACCGTAACGCATCTCAAAGAAGTCGCCGAGGGTGAACCCGCCCAGCCGGCGTAAAGGGCCGGCAAAGGAAATTAGAGCAAAAGCATACCCCACCGCTGCCCCGGCTGCGCAGGCAAGGGACATGGGGAGGCCGTAAACATAACCCACCGCTACAAAACCCATGAAGGTGGCGGCACTGCCAATTGCCGAAAAGATGGCCACCCCGTTTACCAGTGCCCCCACTGAACGCTCGGCCACCCAAAAAGAAGCTTCGCTGCGGGTACTGGCCCACCTGAACCACCAGCCAATTAAAAGCATGGTCAAAAAGTACAGGATTACCACACCAAGTTCTACGCCGTGCATTTTTTCACCCCGCTTTCAGCTTGTTGTAATAAACGTCGTCCCGGTTATTTAAACTTGCACCTGCTATCCACCTCCTTTGTTACGAACGGGTTCCGATGATCAGGCCGGGATAAGACTTATCCCGGCCCAACCAGCCCGGCTAGTAATCTTCCAGGTCCAGCTTCATGGCTTCGTTAAAGCGGTTGATCATGCTGTAAAGGCAAATTAGGCAGGTGATCTCCACTATCTGGGAGTCGGAGTAAAACTGTTGCATGCGGGCAAAGAGCTCGTCGGACACCCCGTTGGCATCCCGGCTCAGCTTTTCGGTGTACTCCAGGGCTACCTTTTCTGCCTCGGTGAGGAGGGGGGAGTCCAGGTGGTCTACGGCTGCAATCTCCTCATCCGTCATCTCCATCTTGCGCATGATCTGGACGTGGGCATGGCTGCAGTAAACCGAGCCGTTAACTCTGGAAGCTTTTAAAATAATCTTTTCCTTTAGCCTGGCATCCACCTCATCGGGAGCCTGTACCGCAGCCACAAAAGGTCCGATGGTACGCAATATTTCCGGTTTATAGGCCATTATTTTGTAGATATTGGTTACCTTCCCCCGTTTTGCAATCATGCGCTGGTAAGCTTCCTTTATGCGGGGATCCTTTGCCTCTTCCTCCTCGATGTATTTCAGCCTGGCCATATAATTCCCCTCTTTCCTGCCTACAGGACTTGCTCTTGAGCCTTCATTTTCTGGCGTAGCTTTTCAGTAGCCTTATAGTCTATCTCAAAGGTTGCCGGATTTATTACCACCCCGTAAACATTGCGGGCCGTTTCCAGAGTGATGTACTCATCAATGACGTCTTCCCTCACCAGCCACGGCTCCCTCTCCAGAGGAGAACCATAGCCGCCGCCACCGGTCATAGCCCAGTATATGGTCTGATCCGGGGTTATTTTTTCTCCCTGAAATTTTGAGGGCAGAATTTTAATGGTTTTCCCCGTCCGGGCATCCCGCAACTCAGCCCTGGCCGGGTGGCCTCCACGACCGCCAAACACACCATGCACGGGGGTATAAAACTTGGTGCACAGGGAAGTGCATTCCACCACCGTTCCCACGGGACTCACCTCGTACTCCACCCCCATGCCCCCCCGGCGCCGGCCCGCTCCACTCCCGGGAAAGTTCTCATCCTTACAAATGCGCCGGTAGCGATATAAAAGCGGCCAGTATTGCTCTTCGATTTCGATATTGGGCATGGTGACATTGGAACATTTCTGACAGGCGGTGGGCCAGCCGTCTAAAGTTTTCCTGCCACCGCCACCGCCGCCGCCGGCACTCTGCAGCAGCGCAATAAAGGGTTTACCGGTGCGCGGATCCGTGCCAAACATGAACTGGAAGCCCCAGGCTCCCGCCCAGACCCCGGATCCCAGGTCGGGGTTGGCCAGGCTCAGGCAGTACCATACCAGGTTGTGCACCAGGTGTCCCGTTTCGGTGCTGCACGCCCCAATAGCCGCCCCAGGATTACAGTTGAGCAGGCTGCCCCGCTCGGTAATGAGATCCATGGGCACCATGGAGCCGTAACACTTGGGGCAATCGGGCAGCATGGCCATTAGAGCCGAATAGGAGTGGGCAACCACATTCCCCCACCGGGAGTTGATGAATCCCTTTGCCTGGGGATCGGTGCCGCTGAAATCAAAGGTAAGGCGATCTCCCCTGACGATCATGGCACATTTTACCCGGTAGCTCTTATCGGTCTGTCCGTCCCCGTCTACAAAATCTTCTCCCTCATATACCCCATCGGGCATAGCCGCAATCAGGCTCCTTACCTTTGCTTCAGCATAGTGGTGCAGGGCAATATAGATATCTTTGAGGGTTTTGACCCCGTAGCGGGCCGCCAGTTCCTGTAACCGCATGGCACCTACTTTTACCCCGTGCACCTGGGCCATGAGATCGCCCCGCTGGGGTTCGGGCATCCGTACATTGGTCAGGAAAATATTCAGGATATCTTCCCGCAATTTGCCCCCTTCAAAAAGTTTGGTGGTGGGCGGAAAACGAACTCCTTCCTGGTAAAGTTCGGTAGCCCTGGGCGAAATGCTGGTGGGAGCAATTCCCCCCATGTCCAGGTGGTGCACCACACATCCTGCAAAGCCGATTAGCTCCCCCTGGAAATAAACCGGGTGGAAAAGGGATAAGTCCGGAGTATGCCCCCCGCCGTACAGGGCATCGTTGCTCATGAAGATATCGCCTTCATGGATGTTTTCCCAACCCACCGTATCAATTAATGCTTCCAGGTGGTACTGCATGGCTCCCTGGTGGCCGGGCAGAAATTCCCCCATGCCCACCATGTGACCTTCGTGGTCAAAAACGGCACAGGAAAAATCCTTGGTTTCGGCAAAGATGGGGGTGTGGGCCGTGCTGTGCACTGCCGCTCCCATTTCGTTGGCAATGGCAAATAACCGGTTTTTAACTATCTCCAGCAGTACCGGATCCACCTCGGGCACCGTTTCATGGGAAAGGGTACAGTAATACCTTTCCTTATTGCCTTCCAGGCGTTCCACAGGCATTTCTTTTCCCCCCTTAAACTGGAGTTATAATGGCGTTTAGAAATTCATCCCACTGGCACCGCTGACCGGGCCTGATAACCAGGGTGGTATCAGGGTACTCCACCACAGCCGGTCCTTCAATGGTGCAACCGGCAGGAATCTTCTCACCCCGGTATACGGGTGTTTCCACAAATCCCCCCGCTTCACTGAAATACACCTGCCGCAAATCATTCCTGAGGGCAACACCATCAACTTCCACAATATCCCTGCGGGACAAAACGGGATGGGGCACCAGGCCCACTCCTTCCACCCTGAAAGTTACCACCTGCAGGGGAAGGTCCTCGCTGAAGCCGTACCTGGCCCGGTAAATATCTGCATAGGCCCGCTTCAGGGCCGGTAAATGTTCCTCCCGGAGACGTGTTTCGGGCAGAGGTACATTCAGTTCGTGAAGCTGGCCCATAAAGCTCATGTCCGCCGAGGCCCGGATGATTATCTTTTCCTCCGTAATGCCTTCCCGGATCAGGGTAGCCCGAGCTCTTTCCTCCATCTCCGCCAGCAGGTCATTGGCCTGATCCAGGTCCATCTGGTCCAGCAGGGCCCGGAAAGTGCGGGAATAGGTATGTCTTAAGTTGGTGGTCAGCAACCCGAAGGAGGAAAAGGTGGCCGCATTAGCCGGTATTATCAGCCTGGTGGCTCCTATTTCCCGCATTATAGAAGCAGCGTGGGTGGGACCGGCTCCTCCGTAGGCCATTAAAACCACATCCCGGGGATCGATTCCCTTCTGTACCGTCAAAAGGCGCACGGCATCGATCATATTGGCTTCTACCACCCGCACAATTCCATCGGCTGCTCGAATCTCATCCACTCCCAGGGGCCCGGCTATTTTGGTACCAATGGCCTCCCGGGCCCTGTCCACATCCAGTTCCATGCGGCCGCCCAGGAAATAGTGCGGATTGATGAACCCCAAAAGCACGTCGGCATCAGTTACCGTAGGCTCCTCCCCACCGCGCCCGAAGCAGGCCGGGCCAGGCACCGAGCCCGCGCTATGGGGACCCACCCGCAACACCCCCTGGGCATCCACCCAGGCTATGGTTCCGCCCCCGGCCCCAATGGAACGGATGTCTATGCGTTCACCCATCAAGGGGTAAGATGCCACCTCGCTTATGGTACAGGTTAAAGGCTCTCCATCCCGGATCAGGCCCACATCAAAGCTGGTTCCTCCCATATCCATGGCCAGAATATCGCGGAGCCCGAGCAAAGCCCCCATGTACCGGGCAGCCATCACTCCACCCGCCGGACCGGAAAAAATGGTATTGACCGGGCGTAGAGCGGCTTCTTCCAGCCCGGAAACTCCCCCGTTGGACTGCATGATATGTACGGGAGAAGCATATCCCCGGCTACGCAGCTGGTCATCCACCTGGGCAAGGTGGGATGACACTGTTTTGCCCACGTAGGCGTTAAAGACAGTGGTGCTCATGCGCTCGTACTCCCGGATTTCCGGTGCCACATCCACGGAAGCGGAAACAAACACCTGGGGAAATTCTTCTTTAACTATCCGGGCCACCAACCGTTCGTGATGCGGGTTGGCGTAAGAGTGGAGAAAACAGATGGCTACTGCTTCCATGCTCCCCCTGCTGGAACGCTGGCCTAACAGTTTGCGGATTTTCTCCCGGACCTCCTCCACATTCAGGGGAGTAACCACCTGGCCCCGGGCATCCACCCGTTCGTTAATTTCCACCGTATGGGCCCGGCGCACAAAGGGCGCCGGGTAGGGCTCCTGGCAATCCCAAATGCTCTTCCGTACACCCCGGCGAAGAAAGAGGGTATCCCGGAAACCGGACGTAACCAAACAACCCACCCGTTCCTCATTGGCCCGCTGGACAATGGTGTTGGTGGCTATGGTGGTGCTGTAAATGATTCTGCCTGTACCGCCCAGCAATTTTTCCACCGTCAGCCCCAGCAACCCGGCCGCACCGTCCACTCCCTGGATCAAACCGTCACAACACAGGTAGGTGGTAGGTATCTTATAACTTACTGTTCTACCTTCCGGCCCCATCACCACTATGTCACAAAAAGTCCCGCCGGTATCAATACCCACGGTATAATCCATAATCAATTGGATCCTCCTTTCCTGCACCACCTGAACAAAAACCGGGCGCCGGTACAATAATTGAACACTTTTTCATTAAATATTAGCCCCCCCGTAACACGCCGGGTGTTCCGCCTGGTGAACGGTGAAAAAACAATGGTTACCGGATGGATCATCAACTCAAATGGTAAAGAAAAAATCCGGCTTACTGGTTCGGGAACGGATCCCGGACCATACCGGATTCACCGGGGAGGTCCCATGTATCTCTTAAAAAGAGCATTCCCGGAAGAAGTCTTTGATGCGCGGTATCAGCTCGGAGCCCCGCTCAATGGTAAGCAGGTGGCCGGCACCGGCATACTCCAGGTACTGTGCCCGCGGCAAACGGGAAGCCACCTGCCGCCCGTGTTCCACGGGAACAACCATATCCAGGGCACCGTGGCACACCAGCACGGGCACGTGCACCTGTGTCAAAAGCTCCAGGGTATCGTGGGTTTTCACGGCTCCCACCTGGGCACGGTATCCAGCCACAGGCCGGTTCATAGCCGAAACCCTTTCCAGATAGGGTTCCACAAAGTCGGGATTCCGGTTGATGAACTCCGGGCTGGCTGCCCAGAACAGGAGCATCCGGGCATAATCCCGGGGGCTCAAGACGGCTTGCAGGTCCGCCCATAACTGCAACAACCCGGCAATAAACCGGTCGGTTTTCGCCCAGGTGCCCAACAGAACCGCCCCCCGGACCCGCTGCGGGTGCCGGATCATTACCTGCTGGGCAACGGCACTTCCCAGCGAAATGCCCACCAGAAAAGCCTTTTCCATACCCAGGGCCTCCAGCAAACCCGCCACATCGTCCCCCATCTGAGCCGTGGAGTAAGGCCCCTCCGGAACGGAAGTCTGGCCCATGCCCCGGTTGTCAAATAAAAGGCAGGTGTAACCATCGAAGTGGGAAACCAGGGGCAACCAGGTGGTGTGATCGGTCCCCGTACCGCTGATAAAAACCACCGGGAAACCGCTGCCAAACAGATGGTAATTGATCTCAATCTCCCCTACCTTCACTTTGGGCATTTTTTATCACCTTCTTAACCGGTATCCTTTCTATATAAAAAATCATAACACCCCGGTAAAAATTCAGGGATTTATTTGCCCAGCGGCAAAAAAATTACCTCCAGAGGTTATTATTTTCTATCAATGGCACGCAATGCCCTTTCCCGCACCCCTTGCAGATTGTAGTCGGCCAAAACCCTTTCCCGCAAAGTTTGGGACGTAGCACCGCCGCTGATGCACATGCCGTGGTACCATCCGGCAAATGGCGAAGCCACCAGGTCCTCCACCAGCTTGATGGCCTTCACCCTGTCCACCACCGCCACATCATCCCGGGTACATAAATATTTTTCCAGGTAAGGACCGGTTACCGGGTGAAAATAATCTTTCTCCGAGCCCAGGGTAGTGACCACTCCCCCACCCGCTTCCTGGAGAAAATAACGTTCCTCACCAAGCTTCATGGCAGCAAAAACTTTTCCTGCATTGCCGTAAATGCGTCTGGGAATGTACACTCCAGACTCATGGGTATGGCCATCCACGGCAGCCGCCAGAGCTGCCGCGTAAACCAGTTCAGCACTTAAAATCATATCAGTCAGGTAGCCCCTTATATGGGGAGCCTGAGCCGTGCCATTGTAATCGGTAATCAGAGACAGAGCCCCAATGGCCGTATCCATGCTGGCTGCCCGACAGGCACACTTGTGCCAGGTGTGAAAGGAATTAAAAACCGAGAGCATTAAACCGCTGAATTCCACCTCGCCGCACAGGAAAACATTCTCCCAGGGCACGAACACATGGTCAAAGACTATAAAGGTTTCCAGTTGACCAAAGCGAGAACTGACGGGATTTTCCAGTTCCCGGCGTTCTCCGGGAGAAGGGGGTTCCTTGCAAATAAAAGTAATCCCCGGGGCATCCACCGGCGTAAAAAAGGCTACTGCAAATTCCTTTTCGTCGGCCATCATGGGGCGGCAGGGAAAGACACAAAGCATATTGGTATAGGGAGCCGCCGTGCTGTGAGCTTTAGCTCCCTTGACCACAATGCCGTCTGCCCTCTTTTCCACCACATGCAAGTACATGTCCGGATCCGGCTGCTCCGCCGGCCGGTACCGCCGGTCGCCCTTGGGATCCACAATGGCCCCGCCGATGACCAGGTCCTCCTCCTGTGCCCGCCGGACAATATTCTGTACCATCTGGTGGTAATCCGTATTGTAACGGCGGTCGATTTCAAAGCTGGTCACCCAGGCTGCATTTAAACAATCACTGGTCAGGCAGCGATAATGACAGGCACAAAGCTTCTCCCCCAGCCGGCGCATAAGCCGGGTTTTAACCAGGGCGTCTTTTTCATCTTTTTGAATGTGGGTCCACCGGGTAATGGGTTCTCCCGTGAGAGGGGAAAACAGGTTTGAAAGGTCGGCAAACAGGGGATCATGGGCTGCTTCATAGGTTATGCTCACAGAATTGAGGCCGGGTAAAAAACGACCATGGGTGCAGATATCTTCGACTTCCTCCCCGGCCAGAAAAACCCGGGGCTTCTGACGCTTCAGGCTGGCCAGGTATTCCTGCCTGGTGCGAATAGCCATTTTCACCCTCACCTTTCATAGAGTTTTGCCACGGGCAAAAAAACAATCTGGTTTCCCGATCCCCCACAGGGGATCGGGAAACCAGAAAATTCTGAATTCTACCATTTGCCAACGAGCATCAGGTAACCGGGGATCCAGACAAAAACCACGCCTACAATGATGGTGATCCAGGCTGTAAAGGTGCCGATCTGTTTTTTGAGTGAGGTTAAAAGCCAGAAAAGGAACCACAGGAAAGCATAAACCAGCCACATAACCCCAAATCGAATGTCATTGACCGAAAAGGCAAGACTAGAATTTGGCAGGCAGGTTATGGCAACAAAGAGGCAGTACCAACCAAAGCCGTTGAGATCTACCCCGCTTAAGATACTGATTCCCAGGTATAAATACGTAAAAGTAAAGAGCATGATTGCTGCGGGTAAGAAATAATCGGTGGGGGCTTTGGCGGAAGCCATGAGAATAAAGTTGATTACCATAGTCAGACCGCCTGTCAAAAGGTTCATTATTCCGGCAGATTTGGCTTCTACCTTGCCTAAAAGGAAAATGCCATTAACCACCAGAACGGCCCCAATGAATAACAGCGCAATGCCCAGCATGGTTTCACCTCCTTCCTAAAGAACTTTGAAATGTACCCTCCAAAAAACCCTTTTCTGGAAACACCACCTCTCTCCTTAAAATATTTCGTGTGGTGCAACAATATTTCAATGTAACGCACTTCACCGGGCGGCATGCGCCCTCTCCTCTTAAGTAGACCCTATCGCCCATCCGGAAACAATAACCATGGGTCTCCAGACCTGTCTCTCGCTTCAACCGCACCCCGCTGAACTATTCCGACGCTTTTCAACTTCTTTTAACACCACCAGCCGGAAGTTGGAATAGCCAGTCCCGCCTTCTTCCCGGGTGATCCCCGCCACCACCGGCCCCGATAATTCATTCCAGGTGAAAAGACCCCGTTGCCACACCGTGGCCACCCGGTGGGGAGCTCAGGTATGCCAGCACCTGGCACCAAAGGAAATACCAATACCCAGCAGGGCCAGCTCTCGTTCCGTAAGGCCTTTCCGGCCATTACAACGGTCGGTCAAGGAAACACCCTCAACCTGCCGGGCCAGATCAATTAGCTCCCCCGGATCTTTACCCTCCCAGTCCTCGCCGGGGTGAAACTCCTTCAGCAAGGGAACCAGGTTGCGGCGACCAATTTCGCCCCGGATTAAAACCACCTCCGCAAAAAGGCGCCACAATTCAGCCACCGAACACAAACCATCCAGCTCTTCCAGGCGTTCCCGCACCACCAACCACTCGCCCTGGCCAACGGCCACCCCCAGCCGCAGGCACAGCATCTCCCTTCTGGTCAGACCCTCCTTCCCGCCAAGCAAATCCTCCTCGGAAACAAAAGGCCCTTCCGTGGCCAACCGGATTCCTTCCTGCTGGCGGGTATAATAGCTTTCCGGAACAACGCCAGCCATGTACTTCCCCCTTCCTATCCCAGTTGAGCCGATAAATCCAGTTTTAATTTTAAACCTTAACCGCGGGCTGGTGATTACTATTAACCCAATTGTTGTAAACCCGCTACCACCGGTTGGAAAATGCCTTTAAGTGGTGCATCAAAAAGAAAAAACCCGGCGTCTGCGGGTTAAATTCATGAACTACTTTCCACATAATCCATTTTCTGCTAGGTGGTGCAGTCCCCTTACTTCCAGGTACATACCTTGCTCGCCCTGCGCCAGGGCAATCTCTACCTCGCCCGGCCCCGGGGCGGCCGTTTTATCTACAAAGACCTGTATCCCGCCCACCTCAAAGACACGATAATGCTCAGGGTTATCGGGAAAACCCAAAACCGGTTGGGACAAGAAAAGAGGACAACAACAACCACCCAATCCTTCCAGCTCCACCGTAACCGCCCGGTAGCCCCGGGAAAGGATATACTCCCGGGCACTGGGGGACATCTTAATTACCCTCACATTATCACCCTTTTCCCCCTGAGACCGGCAGCACTATCCGCTAAAAACCGCCGTATAAATTGTGCGCTTAATCCGGCTTTGCCCAGGACAATGGAAATGTGATGGGTATGGGGTACCTCCAACAAAATGCCCCGGGGTAACCGGCGCACCATATCCCTGGCCATTTCGGGGCTCAGGATGTAATCTTTGGGGTAGCGAAAACCGCGGGTAGCCCGCACCACCAGGGTTTCCTGGCGAATTTTAGGCAAAAGGTCGTTTAAGCTCAAGTGAGTCAAGCTGGCTATATCTTCGTACACGGCCACTTGAGGAGTTTTGGGCACCACCCATCCCCTGGCCTTTACCTCCACGTCATGGCGCAGGTAATGTTCGTAGTATTCATTCCACGGATGGTAGTGGGGAATTTTCTTCATTGCTTCCCAATATTGGTCTAGAGAATGGTAGCACAGGCCAAGGCGGTTTATGGAGTGGGCAATCTGCTCCCGGAAATGGGGTGGATAATCCATACCCCCTTCGATTAAAATTACTTTTTCCACAAAAGGCGCTTCATAATGGGTGAGATAATAAACAATAATAGCGGCCCCGAAGGAATGGCCGACCAGGTGCACTGCCGGTAGATCCAGCCAGGTCAGGAATTCATGCAGGTCCGCAGCATGACACCTGATACCGTAACCACAACTGGACTCGGGCTTGTCGCTGTCGCCCCGACCCCGGAGATCGTAGCTGTAAACGGTGCGGTCTTTGGTCAACTCCTCCGCCAGGGCACAAAAGTAGCGGCAGTTGGAGGTCAAACCATGAACACAAACGACCGGGACCCCCTCCATCGGCCCTTCCCAGATCAGATAATAGAGTTTAACGCGTTTGCTGGTGATAAAAAAGCCGCTCTTCTCCCGTTCCACACACACGGGACATCCCCCCAATGTTTACAGTTCGGAAAGGAACGGGTTGGTCTTCCTTTCCACCTCCAGAACACTCGCTGGACCGTGTCCCGGGTACAGCTTCAAATCCCCGGGCAGCACCAGTATTTTTTCTCTGATCGAACTCATCATCTGCTGATAAGACCCTCCAGGGAAATCGGTTCTCCCTACCGAACCGGCAAAAACGGTATCCCCGCAAAATAAAACTCCTGGGCCCAGAAGGCAGATGCTACCGGGGCTGTGACCGGGAGTGTGAATTACCCGCAACCTCCCCTCGCCCACCGCAATCTCATCTCCTTCTTTAACAGTCAGGTCGGCGTCTTTAAGGACAGTGGGATAACTGAGAACGGAAAGGTTAAAAAAGGGATCCTGATAACAACGGCGATCCAGTTCATGGATTGCCACGGGTGCTCCTGTTTTTTCCCGCAGCCAGTCATTTCCACCAGTGTGGTCGATGTGGCCGTGGGTATTAATTATTTGCTTGATCTGTAACCCCAGTTCTTCTATCCGCCTTAATAACTGCTCGCTTCTGTCGCCGGGATCTATAACCACGGCTTCTCCCGGGGCAGAAGAATAAACCAGGTAGCAGTTAGTAGCAGTATAGCGGACCACAAAGGTTTCTACTTTAAACATTCCAGCCTCTCCCATCTTCAATCATCACGATTTCTTAAAGCCCAGCAAGATAGCCAGCAGCCCTCCCAGTAAGCGCGGACGCAAACACAGGCGGATCAGGGTGATAATCTCATCCCGGCTTATATATCCCTCGGCATCCCAGATGCCCATCCTTCCTTTAAGTATTAAATGGGCTTCCTTGACTTCCAGGCCACTTAAGGAGAAAACCAGTTCTCCGCCGGGAGAAAGGATTTTCACGAGCCATCCTCCTTGGCGGCGTGCCACAGTTCCATGTGCCTGGCGTGTAAGTCAGTATATGCGCCGGGAGGATAGTGGCGGTCGTAAAAATCGCAATCCAGATGATGGGCCTGAAAGGCAAAGCGGGCATACATGGGGTCCATGACTGCCGGAAAACGACCGTAGGTATTATAAATATAATTGGCAATGTCCTTGACAATTTGAATTTCCCGCTCGCTGGGGGGCGGTACGGCTGCCTGGATTTTCTCCGGTTGGCGATAGGGCAAATATTTGGGGTCCTTCCACCGGCTCCACTTCATTTCCACAAAGGCATCCACCGCCTCATCCATGCTCCGGTAGTAAGGCGGGCA
Organism: Desulfofundulus luciae; assembly: GCF_030813795.1. Taxonomy (NCBI): domain Bacteria; kingdom Bacillati; phylum Bacillota; class Clostridia; order Eubacteriales; family Peptococcaceae; genus Desulfofundulus; species Desulfofundulus luciae. Next base: position 22,083 of record NZ_JAUSUX010000023.1, read on the forward strand.
GAAGGCCTCAAAAACCCCATCACGCCCTACCGGCAAAGGCTGGATGTGTTTTTCCGACATGACGAAACGAAAGCCCAATCCCCGGTAAAAGGGTGTGCCTCCTAATAGAAAGACACCACTGAAGCCGCTAAAGAGGAATCCTCCTAAACCCATGGTCTGAGCGGCCAGGAAAAAATTCTGGCAAATCATGGCCTGCTCTCCTATATAGCCATTGGCAAAGCGAATTTCCGAGTCAATTAAAGGCATGCGCATCTCTTCCCGGATGTATCCTTCTTTAATCCATCGCTCCGTCCCTGCCGGACGGTTGTTATGCCATTCATCCACAAAATTATAGCGGTGACTGGGGCGGACATAAAAGAAGAGCAGATCCAGAACCCCGGCGGTTAAATCGGTGATGGGGAAAAAAACCGTGGTGCCGGGCTTGTTGACGTTCCAGAGATTATGGCTGGCCATTCCCGGTGGCTTATCCGGAATCTGTGCCCGCCCATCTTCCAGCCGTACCCGTGCCCGGCGAAAAAGCTCGAGGATGGCTTCCCAGCACTCCCCGGGTTCCCTGGCCTCCAGCCCGGCAAAGTCTTCGGGCAAAATATCGTGAAGCTTAACCATAAAGGTGCCCTCATCGTTGGTATAAAATATTTCCGTCCGGTGCAGGTCTCCCAGGCTGGGGTTGGCACGGCTGGTAAACTGCACCTCCAGATCTAATCCCAGGTGAGGAGGAATATCCGAAATATTCTTGCTTTTAATCCCAGTACCCATCCACACCAAAAAGGCCTCTTCTTCTTCAGAAAGTGGTACCGGAACCTTTTCGGATTTATATGCCAGCGGTCCCTGATCAATCTCCATGCCCAGCCCGAAGCGGCGAGAACGGCGGGATAATATGGCCCGCACCAGAGGGTAGGAAAAGGCGGTTTTCAAGCCTTCGTTCATTACCCACGAGCACCTCCCGTTCAAGAATATTTTAACTCTGCTTTTTAGAAAAACAAAGAGAAAAATATCATTTAAGTTGCCAGAAAATCCATAAAGAGCCTGATTCGCATCAGAGTGCCAACAAGAGAATCTGGGGACGGGTTAAAATACCCGTCCCTGCCTGTGCTAGCGCTTGATCTTGTAACCGGCCTTTTCCCGGTCCCAGGTCTGGGGCGTAATGCCTGCTTCCCGCAGTAAGTGCTTCTTAACCTTTTCGGTGGGCGTTTTGGGTAATTCGGGCACAAACTCCACATAGCGAGGAATCATGAAGTAAGGCATCCTGTCTTCACACCACTTCATTAGTTCCTCGGGTGTCAACTGTGCTCCGGGCTTCAACACAATTACGATTTTGATCTCGTCTTCCGCCACCGCCCCTTCTCCTGCCGGGATACCAATGGCAGCCGATTCGCTTACCGCCGGATGGCTGTTAACCACCTTTTCCACTTCGAAGGAACTGATGTTCTCTGCCCTCCGGCGGATATAATCTTTCTTCCGGTCCACAAAGTAGAAATACCCGTCCTCATCCATGCGACCGGCATCTCCGGTATGGAACCAGAGATTGCGGAAATCACTCACGGTCTTTTCGGGCATACGGTAATACTCGGTAACCATCAACCAGGGCAACTGGTTGCGGACCACAATTTCCCCCGTGGTATTGGGTGGCACTTCCCGGTCGTGTTCATCCACCACCTTAACCTCGTATCCCGGGGCCGCCTTTCCGATGGAACCAACACGGGGCGCCTCCACAGGCATATAGGTAACCATACCGGTCTCCGTCAGGCCGTAACCCTCTGTAAACTTGATGCCGAAACGCTTTTCAAATTCATGATAAATATCCCTGGGCGCCGGGGCGGCCATGATGAGACGCACCGGGTTGTCGGCATCCCGCTCTGTGGGAGGCTGGTTGTAGAGAAAATAGCTCATGGCCCCCAGCAAGTTAAATATGGTGGCCCCGCTTTCCCGGCACCAATTCCATAACTGGGTGGCGCTAAAGCGCTCGTAGATAGCCACCCGGGCGTCGGCCAGCATGGCCGGGTATACGCAGAGAACCTGGGCGTTGGCATGGAAAAGGGGCAGGCTGGTAAACAAAACATCTTCCGACGTAACCCCGCAAACATCTACATAGTTACGGGCCGACCAGTAGGCAGCGGCATGGGAACGAAAGACGCCCTTGGAACGCCCGGTAGTACCGGAAGTAAACATGATCCGCTCGGGATCGCTAAAGGCCACCTCTATACCCAGGTTTTCGCCGCTTTCATTGTAGGCTTCGTCAAAAGCCAGTAATGGCTTGGTGTTAATACCGGGATTTTCCAGGGGGCGATCGCCTTTAAGGACCAGGATGTACTTTAGCTTGGGCAGTTCATTTTGAATAAGCATCACCCGATCCAGGAATTCCGGCGCGGTAATTAAAACTACCGAATCAGAAAAATCGATGGCATACTGGAGAAATTCCCCTTTATAGGCGGTGTTTACCGGCACCTGAACAGCGCCTATTTTATGAATGCCAAACCAGGAAAAGATGTAGTGTTCGCTATTGGGAAGCAAAATAGCCACCTTTTCGCCTTTGGAAACTCCCAGCTTCTGCAAATATCTACCCACCTGGTTGGCCCGCCTGTTGGTTTCAGCATAGCTGTAGAAACGCTTGTTTAATATGTTCAAGAAGATCTTCTCGCCGTTTTTCTCCGCTTTTTTCTCCAGGATTTTGGGCAAAACCCAGTTTACCATGTCGGCTTCCAGCTTTTTTAGTTCCTCTGGAGTCAAGGGTTTGACCGGCATTTCCTCTTACCTCCTTTAAGGGTTCGCTACCCCCCGCCTATCCCTGCTTTTTCTGAACCATCATGTTCCACTTGCCCTGTTGGACAACCTCGCCGTTCTGGTTGATTACTTCAATGTCAAAGGTAACAATTCCCCGGTCGGGCCTGGTTTCTTTTTTGCCAGCCACCTTCCGGCGCACTTTGATGGTATCGCCAAATTTGACAGGCTTGACAAACCGCCAGTCTTCCAGTCCCAGAAACGCCATGGTGGCCAGGCGGGGCATGGTAAACCACAGTCCCGTGGCAATGGAGGTCACGCACATGCCGTGGGCTACCCTTTCCCCGAAGATGGTTTTTTTGGCAAACTCGGCATCCATGTGCAGGGCATTGAAGTCCCCGGACAATCCTGCAAAATTTACCACATCGGCTTCGGTTATGGTACGGCCGGCGCTTTCCGCCTCATCTCCCATGTTCAGGTCTTCAAAAAAAAGCCTTTCACTGGCCATTGAGCAAACCCACCTTTCCGCAAGTTAATTAATAAACTAAGCCGGAACAAATTTGGGCAGGTAAATATCCTCGCTCAGTTGTTCAAAGGTTACCTTTACCTTCATACCAATTTTGACCTCGTTGGGATCGCACCCGATCACATTGCTCATTATGCGCACCCCTTCTTCCAGGTCAATAAGGGCCACTACATAGGGCGGTTTGAAACCAGGAGTGGGACCCCGGTGGTGAATGGAAAAGGTATATACCTCGCCGCGCCCGCTGGATTCCACCCAGGAAAGGGATTGGGACATGCAATGGGGGCATAAAGCCCGCGGGTAAAAGATATACTCGCCGCAATCATTGCATTTTTGTAGCAACAGCTTCCCCTCTTTACACCCCTCCCAGAATTTTTCTGTCTCGGGCCTTTTCTGTGGTACGGGTACTTTGGACTTTTCACCGGACTTTTCACTCATAACTTAAAAAGCCTCCTTCTCCGGGAAACTTTTATCAAAATTCCAGGTTTTTTATGGTTCATTGCCCAGAATAACAATGCTTTGCGAAGAGAACAAACCGCCGTTACCGGTAACCACGGCATGGGATGCTCCCGGAACCTGGCGAGGTCCCGCCTCACCGCGGAGCTGGCGTACCGCCTCGTTGACGTGGAACATTCCACCCAGGTGGGCCTGGGACAGCAACCCGCCGTGGGTATTCACGGGCAACTCGCCGCCCAGTTCAATGCGCCCTCCTTCCACAAAGGAACCTCCTTCACCGATTTCACAGAAACCCAGTCCCTCCAGCGACATGAGAACGGTAATGGTGAAGCAGTCATAAATCATGGCTACGTCAATGTCCTTGCGCTGGATGCCGGCCATGGCAAAGGCCTTATCCGCGGCCTTGCGGTAAGTCATCAGGAGTTCCCTCAAATTTGGAGCCTGGCTGATGTACTGGTGGGTGGATTCCTGAGCCACGCCCTTGATATATACGGGTTTATGTTTCATGTTGCGGGCCTTTTCTTCACTGGCCACAATAAAAGCCCCGCCGCCGTCGGTAACCAGGCAACAATCCAGCAAGTGCAGGGGTGAAGCAATCATGGGCGAATTCAGGACATCTTCAATGGTAATGGGTTCTTTCTTAAAAGCGTTGGGCATAAGGGCCGCATGCTTGCGCATGGCCACCGCAATGGCCGCCAGCTGCTCGCTCTTGGTACCAAACTCGTGCATGTGACGCTGGGCAAAAAGAGCATAGCCCCCGGGTGTGAGCAAACCATAAGGGTACTCCAGCTCGATATGGGACATCTCCTTGATTAGAGCAATCATACCCTCGCTGGTCAGACCGGTTAGGGTGTTGTCCCCCCGCACGCACAGAATCACGTCAGCCAGGCCGGCATGAATGGCCATGGCAGCCTGGGCCAGCATCCAGGCGGCAGTGGAACCGCCAATGGCCATAGAGGTGTAGTAAAACTGGGGTGCAATGCCAAAATATTCGGCAAAGGTGGTGCAATGCATAAATGTCTGGTCCACGAAGGAAAAGGCGGTAATCACCCCGTTTATGTCTTCTTTACGAATGCCTGCATCTTCAATGGCCAGTTTGGCAGCTTCGGAGTGAAACTGCAGGGAACTCTTCCCAGGGACTTTCCCCTGTTCCGTTTCGCCTATGCCCACAAGGCATGCTCTTCTTTTTTTCAGGAAATCGCGATCCATGTCCATACTCCTCTGCTTTACCCCCTTATATTTCATTTTTAACCTGAGTATAGCCCGTTGGTAGCACCAGCGGTGTTTTGGCCGGTGAACGGTGACTTTTTTTCGGCCAGATGTATCAAAATCAGGGCTAACGGTTCCACCCCTAAAAACTATCTTGTAAGGTTCAAATTAAAAAGGCAGGCCCTCTTACCTTAGCCTGCCCGTTTTATTCTCAGTTTTTATTCTCAGTACTGCACCAGTTTAAGGGGCCATAAGACAAAGCTAGGCGGTAATATGCTGATAATAAACAACACCACCCAGGAAACTAGCAAGAATGGCACTATTTCCCTTCCCAGCCACTCGAACCGTACCCTGGTGATGGTGGATACCACAAACAATACTCCTCCCACCATGGGAGTAAGGAGACCCAAAAGTGAGTTCAGGCAAACCACCAGCCCAAAATGTACCGGATCCAGGCCATACATCAACGCCAGGGGAGCCAGAACGGGCATCATCATCAATATAAGGGGAATTGGCTCCAGGAAAAAACCCATGACCAGCAAAAGTACGTTTATGCATAACAGGAAAACCAAAGGGTTCTTAATGTATTCCTGCAAAAAATTACCTATTATTTGTGGAATGTTTTCGTACGTTAAAAAATAGCCAACTATACTGGAAGCGGCTATAATGATCATTACCGCTCCTGTATTGCGGGCTGCCACCAGGAAAGCGTCCAGCAAATCACGCCAGTACATGCGCCGGTAGATAAAAAGACCACTGACCAGGCTGAGAAAGGCTGCCGCCGCACCGGTTTCCGTTGCCGTAAACCACCCACTCAAAAGCCCGCCCAAGATAAGAAGGGGGATTAGTAAAACAGGCAGGGCCCGGATAAAACTCCGCAAAAGCCCGGTCCACCCTCCTCCAGGGCTAATACGGCCGATATTCGGGTCGCTGCGAACTTTTAAGAAAACCACTGTGATATGGCCAAGCATTACCAGCAAACCAACGGTATAGCCGCCCAGGAAGAGCTTTTCAATGGAAGTGTTGGTAATTGCCCCGTACATAATGTACAGCATGCTGGGCGGAACAATGGCCCCTTTTACCGAAGCGGCAGCAATAATGGCACTGGCCGTACCCGGTGAAAAGCCTTCCTGGCGCAAAAGGGGATAGAGAACGCGGCTCACCGCAGCCGCTTCAGCGTTGGAAGAACCAGCTATCCCCGAAAGCAGGTAGGTTGCTACCTGAGTGGCATAAGCCACACCCCCCCGCCAGCGCCCGATCACCCTGTTGGTCAGGGCAAAAAGTTCTTCCACCAGACCGCACCGGGCCATCAGTTCCCCCGTAAGAATAAAAAGGGGGATGGCCATCATTTCCCAGGTACTCAGCGAGGTATTAAAAATCTGGGTGATGGTAAACAACATTTTCCATTGCTGGGTAAGAACTATGTAGGTAAAGCCGGTGACAATAAATACAAAAGCTACTTCAAGTCCCAAAAAAATGGTAACAAAAAAGACAAGCAGAGAAATCACCACTGCCATGTCTTACCCCCACCCCCCTTATTAGAATTGGTATAAGCAGGCTAGCCAACTACAATAACCACGCTCCCCTTCACGGCAGGCAGATAGGCAGGGAAGCGACCGTGGTTTTCGTAGACAGCGCGGCAAAACTCCTTGACCCGGCGAATTTTTCCGGAAGAAGGGTATGGAATTTCCGCCATTACTTTCTCCGGGTGCTTGTAAGGCAAAACCGGAAGGTTTTTGCGCGTGCCCCATTTGGCTTCCAGGAATGCTTCTATAGCCTCATCCATGGATGGATAATAGGGGACGGTATAAAGATGAATAAGGCAGCCGGGCGTCAGGTAATCCAGCACCATTTCCTGGAGGGGATTTCCCTCGGCCAACTGCAGGCCCATCCACTCTAATCCAAGCCTCTGTACCGTTTTGGCCACGTTGACCATCATAAACCCCTGCTCCACTACCAGCAGGCTTAAAACCCTCTGCTCCAATTCATAAAGAGAAAAATTAAAGGAGTCTTCCTCCAGTTGTGGGGTAAGTAAAGGCAACTCTTCAACGCCTCTGGCCGTGGTATCTACCAGTCGAAAGGGATAGCCTCTAGCAGCATAGATAAAGAGCAGGTTAAGATACTCTATTGTAATGTTGGTAAACGGTATGAGAAAAAGTCTTTCACAGGAGAACAGTTCCCTTTCTTCCGGTTCGCCTACGAGATTAGCAACCAGCTCCCTGGTCGCTGTGGGACCCGGATGGTAAAAAGGCCCCTTTTCCGGCTCGCCCTGGGGGGTGAGAGAAGGTAAACGTCCCTGCAACACAAACCAGGACCGCTCTCCCTGAACCACCAGGAGATCCGTGCTCACGCCGCCACAGGAGGAAGGCCAGGTCCGGCCTTCCCACTGAATCATCCAGGTAAGCCCTTCCCGCGGCGGCAGATCTCCCAACGCCCGGCCGCTGAGACCGGTTGCCGCCCACACCAAAGATCTTACTTCATCTTTCTGCAACCGGCGCCCTCGAAGAACACCCACTCCTGAACCCCACCACCGCATTACGACAGATGACCGGCCGGCCACCGGAGGCATGGTTACCCACCCACACTTCTCTTTCGCCCTTTAGGTCTAGGAACAATTAAGGGGGGAGCGGGTTGTTTTTCCTGGGGTTCCGGTCTCCTGTGCAGGATTACATTGCAGCGGTTGCAGGGGAGTTTGTCAAACACTTCGCGGATAAGGTCCTCATCAATACCCAGTAGTTCTGCAATATCTTCTACACCGAAGTTGTAACGGCACTTCAACCATTTCACGGCCAGCTTCAGGTCCTGATACTGAGTCGGTGAAAGGGGTTCCTCCAGGTTAATATACCCGTCCTTGGCAGTCCGTTTGTTTACAAACATTTCCCGGTCTACACACACAGGAAAACTACCCCCTCTTCTTCCTCCTCCCCACTTCCCAGGCTTACACATACTCACCACCATAAAAATCTAGTAATCCTTGAAAGGGTTCTCCAGTTCCGGATGCCAAAGGGTGAAATGCTGGCGATGGAGATCGGTATAACTGCCCGGAGGGTAATATTTATCGTAAAACTCCAGCTCCAGGTGATGGGCCTGGGCCGTCAGCCTCGAGTACATGGGATCCACAAAAGCAGGAAAACGGCCGTAAGTCTCGTAAATGTAGTTGCATACCGATTTAACCACTTCCACCCGTTCGGGCGTCACTTTTTTCATTTCTCCCCTCACATCATCGGGCGCCAGATAACACATAGCCGCCCCGGCACGCTGGTTTTTGTGCTCGAGAAAAGCATCCACCGCTTCATCCATACTTTTGTAATAGGGGGGACAGTAGGCCTGGTAAAGACCGTCAATTCCTACCGGAATGGATTGGGGAGGATCAGTCAGGCCTTTTTTAGGTGTAATAAAACGAAAGCCCAGCCCCTTGTATGGAGGCACCCCACCCAGGAGGAAGCGGGCTACAAACCCGGTAAAGGTCCAGCCCCCCAGTCCCATGGCCTGCAGGGCTAGATTTATATTCTGGCACATAAAGGCCTGCTCCACTACCAGCATGGTCAATACGCGCATTTCTAATTCAAACAGGGAAAGAACCAGGTCCCGGCGGACCAGCCCTTTCTTCAAGGCTTCTTCCATTCCGGCCGGCCGCCCCCCGTGGAGTTCATCCACGATTAAGAATCCGTACCGGCTGCTGGTAAAGAGAAACAACAGGTTAATATATTCGATGGTCACACTGGTTACCGGAATAAATAAGGTGGTACCGGGTTTATTGGTATTCCAGGCATTAAAGTCAAAGAGTCCCGGCATGCCTTTGGGCAGATCCGCCCTGCCGTCATAAAGCTTCACCCGGCACCTGTCCACCACTTCGAGGATTTTTTCCACCTTTTCTTCAGGTGACATGCCTTCCTTAAAGAGCAAAGCAACTTTTTCCTCGGGATACAAATCCCGTATTTTGACCATATAGGTACCCCGGTCGTTGGTATAAAAAAGCTCCGTACCCTGATTGTTGCAGGAGGAAGGCCACGTCCTCCCCGTTGACTGGACCAGAAGGCCCAGGCCCACCCTGGGAGGCAGGTCGCCCAGCTGGCTTCCCGTCAGGCCTGTGGCTGCCCAAATGAGCAGGGCTTCCTCTATTTCACTTAAAGGAACGGGTTCTCTGGGAGAAGAAAACCCCAGGGCCTCCGATTCAAGAGTCATACCCAACCCAAAGCGCCTGGAACGGCGGTCACCTATGGCCTTGTAAAGAGGGTACTCCAATGCCCGGTAAGCACCTTCGGGTATCTTGCCTCCGCTACTATGGTACTCCTTCATCCCCTCGCCCCCTTAATCCCTTATATGGTGGGGGGAGAGGTAATAGCTACCTCCACCCCCGACTTCCACTGGATTCTCCCTTTATTTGCCGCCCTGCTGCCGGCGCTCCTGCACCTTCTGCCTGATCTGAGCCGTAACCTCGGCAAACTTGGCCCCGGCCGCCTTGCGCTTATTTTCGTATTCTTCGTCATAAACGTGTGCACAGTAAATTCCCTTAGCCTGCCAGGCGGGATCTGTCTTGGTTAAGGGCCGCCCGCGGCCGTTAAAGCCGGCAAAGTGGGTGGGGAAGCAACGCCACAGATCGCCGTAGATATCTTCCAGGCTAAAGGTTCCCTTCATGGTTGGCCTGTTGTACCACTCGTCCCAGGTACCCAGGCGCCACGGCCCTACGGAAATGCCCAGGGCCTGCATGCAACCGTCGAGATAACCGCAGGCCACGGCCATGGAACCAAAGGAGGTGTGGATGCGGGTGGGTACTCCCATTTCATACACCGCCGCCGCTGCGGTCACCACGGCAATGCCGAAATCCTGCAAGAGCCACATGCAGCATGGGCCACCTTGAGCCGTACCCCGCCCCCGGGTGGGACCTTCCCGGACTTCCCTGGCGTGTTTATTGAACTCCCCGCAGGTGGCAAAACCGCAGGCACCGCAATTCCACCCCAGGTGAGAACGGGTGGCATCGGTCCCCATTACCAGGATGGCCATGGGCTCGTCGTTTTTGATCACCTCATCTAATCCCTTCCAGTCACCGTACATATACATGTTCAGGCGACCGTCATCCCCGCACAACGGTAAAATGGCATCCCGGATATTGGCGATATCTTCTCCGGTTAGAATGACGCTCTTTATATTGGAGGGTCCTCCGCAAATGCGCTGGGCACCCTCACCGGCAGCAGCAGCCAGCCGGGCAATGTCCACCAGAATTTTCTCCTTTTCCGCTTTGGTCAGCTCCAGTATGGCCATTCTTCAGCCCTCCCCGAAAACTTATTCCTGCTCCGGCTCGAGTGCTCCCTGGCCGGACTTTTCAGGCGGATACCAGCTCCGCTGATCGTACCAGTAGACCATACGCGCCAAGATGTACTGCTTGCGCAGCGTGCTGTAGACCCGCTCCAGGTTTAGCACATGATAGTCGGGAAGGATATCCACGAAGGGGTTCTTGTTGCGGGCTGCCAGCAAGATCCCCACCACGAACTGGGACTTGGGACAGTAGCCCAGCTTCTGGGCAGCCACGCTGACACTGAATAAAGGCATGGCATCAATAAAGAGCCTGCGGGCCATGAGCAAAGCCGAACCCACCGCGTGGCCGTGATCCAGCACTTTAAAACCGCATAGAGGACCGTTAACCAGCTTGTTGGGATCCGGCTCTTCGTCCACCAGATCAATAAGTGCCCCGGCTTTGGTTACCCGCTTCGCATACAGGTCGTAACACGAGGGCTTACCCGTACAAAGGCCGCAGCCGCTGTCCAGGGGATATTCGGCAGCCCGGTAGTTGCCAATTAATAGGACGGCATCGGCCTCGCGTACCATGACCGCTTCGGAAAAGAGCCGGTTGCGCCAGATCTTTGCCTTGCGCATCCGTCCCAGTTCCTCCACCTTGCGGGCCAGGACCTCCTGCTCTTCCTCCCCGTAAACGATTTCCACCTCCACCTGGTCAATGCCGCCTCCCCGGGGAGAAGTAATGGCTGCCGCGGCCATGAGCTTGGCCGCCTCCACTACCACGTCTTTTCTGGCCAGATCCTGGGGAGAGTATTCTGGAAATTCCTTGAGATAGATGCGTGGCATGGGGTTAACCTCCTTACATGTTATTTAACTGTTAATATCGAATCTTGTTAATCATCGCAATTTTCTGCTAAAAACTTGTCTCCCTTCGCTGTACTCCTCTCACCCTGCCTCTCCTTTTCCTACCACCCCTTTCTTCTTTTCCCGCAGCCTCCCGGAAACTCCGCCCAACTACTTGCCACCCACGGATTGCTTTTACTTGTATCACAAACACAAAGAAACGGGCGCATCTATTGGCCAAGCGTTTGTTTTTCTCCGCTAACGGTTAATAAATAAAAGTGGGCGGTAGCATTTTCGGAAAAAACATTCTCCTTTTCGCCACCAGCTTTGTCTGCCAGCCGTGTAAAATAAAACCAATCCGTTCGAAATCTCTGCTCTGTAATACCATACCACATTCAATCGTTTTATCACGGTATCTTATCCCTAATGGTGTAAAAATGGCGGTAAAAGGTGTTAAAGACACCCTTACCGGTAAAATTTCCGCAGCAACCCCAGCGGACAGCCATCGCCTTATATGCCCTGGTTCCACGGAACAACCTGCCGGCCGGCGCCTTATTTTTTACCACAGGCCTTCCCCGCCTGAACCATAATCAAGAATAACAGTTAATTTCTGGTGGTAACCACTGTTTAAACCATTCATAGGCAAAAGCCATGGTCTGTTCAAAATATAAATTATAAACATCAAAATGTTTGGCACCCTTTACCACGCAAAGGCGCTTGGGTTCCCTGGCCCGATCGTACATTCTTACAGTTTGTTCGGGACGGATAAGTACGTCTTTTTCGGCATAAATAATCTGCAGGGGACGCGGGGCAATTTTATCCACTACTTCTTCGGGCTTGTATTCCAGAATATGTTCCACGGAATCCAGGGTTATTTCCACTTTGGGGGCCGATTTAAAAAATTCCTGTGTATCCGGATCTGGAAGCATAACATATAAGCGATCGACATATTTTGACTTACCGGTTAAAACCTTCTGCACCCGGTGCTCGTATACTTCCTTTAAGAAATCTTCCCATTCCCAATTGCGGCGCAGGCTACGCAACCAGTGCTCACCATGCCCCACAGGCACGGTGGCCACCGTACATTTCACCCGCTGATCAATGGCTGCCGCATAAATTACATTGGCCCCCCCAAAGCTGGCTCCATACAGGCCTATTTTCTCGGGGTCCACACCGGGCTGCTGCTGAAGGAAGGTAATGGCGTTACGGATATCCTGCACCTGTTCCATGGGAACCAGCCTCCCCCTGGTTCCCTCGCTCCCACCAAAACCACGATAGTCAAAACAAAGGGTCATATACCCCTTCCCGACCAAATACTGGCATACTTCTACCGAGGTGGTTTCTTTTACCCCTCCAAAGCCGTGGCACACCACCACACCGGGCCTTTTTGAGCCCTCATTGCCTCCATACAATATCCCTTCCAGCTTCATCCCTTCGCTAAAAAAATAAACCTTTTGACCGTTCATAGAAAAAATCCCACTCCCATACCTTTACTTTTTAAATAAAACGATAAACTACCTGACTGGGTAACGGGCCTTTTAAGGTGGAAGTGTGGGAATAAAACGGCCAAAGGCTAATAACGGGTTCTTAATGGACATTACCTTGCCAAGTCCAGGGCGCGGCAGCGGTAGCGCATGACACCGCCATTTTAATTCTCCAGCCCAGCCCGGGCGCGCAAGATAGCCTGCCGCACCGCTTCGGGTGCCGGTCCCCCCAGCACCCGCCGGGCGGCCACGCACTGCCTGATATCAATGGCCCGGTAGACATCTTCTTCAACCCGGGGGGCAAAATGCCTGAACTCCTCCAGGGACAGTTCTTCCAGGGATTTACCCCGGGACAGGCAGTAGTAAACCAGTTTGCCTGCTTGTTCATGGGCTTCCCGGAAGGGTACGCCTTTTTTCACCAGGTAGTCCGCCAGGTCGGTGGCGTTGGTGAAGCCCCCCCTTGCCGCCCCGGCCATATTTTCCGGGCGCACCTTTAAACTGGCCACCATGGGCGTGAAAACCCTCAGGCACTTTTTGACCGTATCCACGGCATCAAAAAGTGCTTCTTTATCTTCCTGCATGTCCTTATTGTAAGCCAGGGGTAACCCTTTAAGCATGGTCAAAAGGGTCATTAAATCGCCAAATACCCGGCCGGCTTTGCCCCGGGTCAACTCCGCCACATCGGGGTTCTTTTTCTGGGGCATCATGCTGCTGCCGGTGCTGTAGGCATCATCCAGCTCCACAAAGGCAAACTCTGCAGAAGACCAGAGGATAATCTCTTCACAAAAGCGGCTCAAGTGCACCATGATCAAGGCTGCGGCAGCCGTAAATTCCACCGCAAAGTCCCGGTCGCTGACGGCATCCAGGCTATTTTCCGCCACGGCAGCAAAACCAAGTTGTTCGGCCACGTAGGCCGGATCTATGGGAAAGGTGGTGCCGGCCAGGGCCCCTGCGCCCAGGGGCAGGACATCCGTACGCCGCCGGCAGTCCTGCAGCCTGTCCACATCCCGCCCGAACATCTGCACGTAAGCCATTAAATGGTGGGCCAGGGTGATTGGCTGGGCCCGCTGCAGGTGGGTGTAGCCGGGCATGACCGTATCCAGGTGATTTTCGGCCAGATCCAGCAGAGTTTCCTGCAACTGCTTGAGGAGAGCGATAATGGCGTCAATTTCTTCCTTGAGATACATGCGCACGTCCAGGGCCACCTGGTCGTTGCGGCTGCGGGCGGTGTGAAGCTTTTTCCCCACCGGACCGATGCGCTCGGTAAGCAACTGTTCTATATTCATGTGAATGTCCTCGGCGGCCACCGAAAACTGCACCCGGCCCTCCTCAATATCGGCCAGGATCTCTTCCAGGCCCTTTATGATTGCCTGCGCCTCTTCCGGAGCAATAATCCCCTGTTTGGCCAGCATACGGGCATGGGCCATGCTGCCCCGTATATCATAACGGTACAACCGCTGATCAAAGGAAATGGAAGAATGAAAGTCGTCCACCAGGTGGTCCGTAGCCTTTTGAAAGCGTCCTCCCCACAGTTTGGTCACTGAAAACACTCCTCAAAAAACGAATCATTTTCGCCTTTCATAATATCATGCCCGTACCGGAATGAAAAGCATGCCCCGGTAAACTCTGCAGGGTATTGAAGCCTGCGCAATAAGGTAGTATGCTTAAATGCGGGGGATGCAACATGATTTTTCAAAAAAGGGGTTTTAAAAACCAGATCCTGGTCTTAATTGCCCTGCTTCTGGTTTTACCCATTGTGCTGGCAGGATATATGTTAAACGTCATACACAACACCCAGTTAAGCATGATAGAAAGCCAGAAGAAAAAAATAGCAAAAGCCATGGAGCTTCTGGATGCCAGCTTGACCACATCCTTTGACGATCTTTTGACCAGAGCGAATGCTGCCCAGGCCCCCCGCCGGGACAAAGTGAAATTACTAAACCGGCAACTAAAACCGCTGATTGCAAAAATAAAGGAGAACTACCCGGAACTGGAACTGGGATTCTATTCCCGCGACCTGGATGTTATTCTGGACGGCGATGAAAACAGTTATGGCGAGAATTTCTCAAAGCGGCGTAAGCGGGCCTTTGACGAAACCATCAGCACCAGCAAACCGGTAGTGGAAACCCTGGGTCTTTCCGAGGGGGGACAGCTGGAGATGTACCGGCCCCTGATGCGCCATGGGAAAGTCATCGGTGCCGTCTGGGCCACGGAAAATCTCTCCGTACTCTACCGGCGGGTAGACCAGGTGCAGCGGGACGCCTACCTGGTTATTGCCGTAGGCGTGGTGGTGGGACTTGGGGGCGCCTTTGCCCTCATCCGGAACCTGGTGGCGGCTGTAAACCAGGTCAAAACAGGGGTCCAGTTGCTGGAAACGGACCTCACCTACGTCCTGCCTCCTGCCACCGGTGAACTGGGGGAGATCACCGAAGCCATCAACCACCTGGCCACCAAACTGGTGAACGTGCAGAATTACAATGAAATTATCCTGGCCAGCATTGACGACGGCATCCTGGCTGTAGACCTGCGTGCAGTGCTCATTGGGGTCAATGCCGCGGCAAAACGCATACTCGGCCTGCCGGAAGACTGCCTGGATAAACCCCTGGGAGAAACCTTCCCACCGGATTCCCCCTTCTATAATTACCTGACAACCGCACTGCACGAGCATCGCCTGGTAAAAGACCAGGAAGTGCTGCACCCTGCCGGCGAAGGGAAGACGCTGCATCTTTTGATCAGCACCAACCTGATGACCAACATCCGCCGGGAGATCATAGGAGTGGTACTGACCTGCCGGGATATCACCGACAGGGTGCACCTGGAAGAACAAATCCGGCGCCAGGAACGGCTGGCCTCCCTGGGCAAGCTGGTGGCCGGTGTGGCGCATGAAATCCGCAATCCTTTAACGTCTATCAGCGGCTATATTCAATTCTGGCAGAAAAATCCCACCCCCTCTCCTCGCTCGCTCTCTATCATCCAGCGGGAAATCAACCGGTTAAACACCATTGTAGATAAGCTGCTGCATTTTGCCAGGCCAGCCCAGGCCGTTTTCGGTGCCCACGACGTCAACCTGCTGGTCAACCGGGTAGCCCAGTTTTTCCAGGATGCTCATAATTCAGAGGTTGAAATCAAAAGAGAATTAACCGGAGATCTTCCACCGGCCTGGATGGACCCAAGCCAGATGGAACAGGTCCTCTACAACGTCCTGTACAACGCCGCCCAGGCTATGTCCGGCAGGGGAACAATTATCGTTTCTACAGAACTTGAGGCAGAAAAAAATATGGTTTTAGTAAAGGTAAAGGACTCGGGACGGGGTATACCACCGGAAATCATGCCCCACCTGTTTGACCCCTTTTTTACCACCAGGCCCAGGGGAGTGGGTCTGGGATTGGCCATTGCCTATGAAATAATCCGTGCCCATGGCGGGGAAATAGAGCTGGAAAGCCAGCTCGGACAGGGCACTACCTGCAAAATTTACATTCCCGTGGCAAAGGAGGAAGGATAAATGGCACTGGTGCTGGTGGTAGACGACGAAGAAAGTGTCTGCGAATTTTTAACTGAAGTGCTGGAAGATGCCGGATACCGCGTCCAGACAGCCCAGGATGGCCCGCGAGCATTAGAATTAATTAGCCAGAACCCACCCGATGCCGTCTTGCTGGACATCCGCATGCCAGAACTGGACGGCATGCAGGTAATGGACCGGATTCAGCAACAGGACAACCGCCTGCCGGTAATCCTGATGACTGCCTTCGGCACTACCGAAATGGCCATTCAGGCCATGAAAGCCGGTGCCTTTGACTATATTATCAAGCCCTTTAACCTGGACGAGCTGGTCCTGACGGTAAAAAAGGCCGTAACCATGAGACAACTGGCCATGGAAGTAGAAGCCTTGCGGGAAGGCCGTACGCCGGAACCCCTCTCCATGGAAACCATGATTGGACAGTCGCCGGCCATGCAGGCAGTTTACAAAAACATCGGCCGGGTGGCGGCAAGCAACGTCACGGTGCTCATTCAAGGAGAAAGCGGAACGGGCAAGGAACTGGTAGCCCGGGCCATTCATAACAACAGCAGCCGGCGGGACGGCCCTTTCATTAAAATAAATTGTGCCGCCATACCGGAAAACCTGATGGAAAGCGAACTCTTTGGCCACGAAAAAGGTGCCTTTACTGGAGCCGGGGCCAGGAAACCCGGCAAATTCGAACTGGCCCACCGGGGAACCATCTTCTTAGATGAAATCGGAGAACTGAGCCTGGCCACCCAGGCCAAGTTGTTGCGGGTGTTGCAGGAAAAGGAATTTGAACGGGTTGGAGGCACGGAAATCATCCGGGTGGATGTACGGATACTGGCAGCCACCAACAAGGACCTGGAACATTGCGTTCAGGAAGGAACCTTCCGGGAAGATCTCTACTTTCGCCTGAAGGTTGTGACCATCTGGCTTCCTCCTTTAAGGGAGAGAATGGAAGACGTTCCGGTACTGGCCCGGGCCTTTTTGCAAAAGTACAGCCGGGAGCAGAACAAAATCGTGACTGATTTTTCTCCCGAGGCAATGGCCCTATTAATGCAGTATGACTGGCCGGGAAATGTGCGGGAGTTAAGAAATATTTGTGAGCAGGCAGTAGTAATGACGAGAGGACCAGTCATCCTGCCGGAAGACCTGCCCCATTCGCTGCGGTTTCCTCAACACGAGCTCAAAGAAAACATCATCAAACCGGGTATGACCTTAAAGGAAATCGTAGCCGACGTGGAGCGGCGGGTAATTTTAAAGGCCCTGCAGGAACACAACTGGAACCGGACCGCCACTGCCCGGGCTCTGGGTTTAAACCGGCGGTCCCTGTATGCCAAAATGAAGGAGCACGGATTATTATCCTGAACCCCGTGAAGAGAGTCACAAAAACAAGCACCAGCCAGTCATTTCCCTGAGCTAAAGTGACATTCCAAAAGACCCTGGTGGGCAATTTTTGCCCACCAGTGGGCAGAAATTGCCCACGTCATAACCGGCCGGATGGCAGAACACAGCCGTCCGGCCTTGATTTTTCCGGATATTTGCCGGGCAACCGGTCATGCCTTCTCTGGCATCGTCATTGCTTCTCGAAATGTGCAACAAGGAACAAAAGAGAGGGGGTGTATAGCCAGGGTCCATTTACGAACCTGCAGGGCAGGAACTATTCAGCCGGTATTTATGACTTTCGGCGTACCTTTACGGGCGGCGGTTTTCCTTCGTTTTGCCGGTGTTCACAGGTACAGTTGCCGCCTTTTGCCATCTTTGTTTCACCCCACCCAGCGGGGTTTTGTAATCACCCTTTTAGTGAATGCGCTTACAAGAACGTCCGGAACTTACCTTCATTCTTCCGCATCAAGGGGGAAGAAAAAAATGAGCATTTTTTTGCCCATCGCCGGCGTACAAATGAGCGTTTACATGGTACTGGGACTGGGCGGCCTGGTCGGCCTGTTATCCGGCCTGTTCGGGGTGGGCGGAGGTTTTTTGTTAACTCCTCTTTTAATGATGGCCGGAATACCACCGGCAGTGGCCGCGGCCAGCGACACCAACCAGATTGTGGCTGCCTCCATTTCGGGAACCTGCGCCCACCTGCAGGCCGGCAACGTCGATTTTAAGCTGGGACTGATCATGGTTGCCGGAGGACTTGCCGGCGGCACTGCCGGCACGGCATTGGTCCGCCTTTTAAGACAGATGGGAAATTTTGAATTTACCCTGAAAATCGTTTATGTAATCATGCTCCTGGTCATAGGCAGCTTCATGTTCATGGAAAGCTTTAACGCCCTGCGAAAAAAAGGAACTGCTCCCCAAACACAGGTTAACAAATCCCGGGAGTCGTCCCTGCTCAACCGCCTCCCCCTGAAAGCTTATTTCCCGGTTTCCGGGATTGAGTGCTCCATGATCTCACTGTTCGGGCTGGGTTTTCTCATTGGCGTACTGGCAGCTTTAATGGGCGTCGGCGGCGGGTTTATCATGCTCCCGGTGATGATCTACATCCTGGGTATTCCAACATTAAAGGCCGTGGGCACCAGTTTGTTTACGGTGCTATTTACTGCCGCCAATGTCACCCTGGTCCAGGCCATGGTAAACAGAACGGTGGACGTAATCCTGGCTCTCCTGCTACTTCTGGGGTCGGCCGTCGGCGCCCAGTTGGGGGCACGCATTGGCCGCAGGTTAAAGGCAGAACAGTTGCGCATCGTTTTTTCCCTGATTGTGCTGGGAGTAATGGTCAAAATGGCTCACGACCTGCTGGCCACTCCCTCCAGCCTGATTGTACTGGGAGGTGGGCATTAATGTCGGCAAAAGCAGTAACCTGCCTGGTCATCGCAGCCCTGCTGCTGGCATTGAGTATCCCCGCATGGGCCGGGGTAGTGAACGTAGCTGCCAGTCCCGACCGCATTGATGTGGGGCTGAATTTCAGCGGGCAGAAGGTATCCATTTCAGGAACCGCCCCTCGGGACAGCGATATCTACGTTAAACTGGTTTCGCCCGCAACAGACGTCAAGTTAAACAAAAAAGGCAGGTTTGGATTTCTATGGATGAATGCAAGTCATGCCACAGTCCGCAATATCCCTGGAATGTACCTGGTCTATTCCTCAGCACCGTTAGAGCAATTAAGCCCGGCATTGCAGGAGAGAATGGGTATCGATCCAGACTTCCAGGCAGTCCGGGACAAAGCCATCATCGAGGAGACTGCAGGCAATCAAACCCGTACGCTTACGGGTCTACAGGGCAAGGATTACCTGGATGCGCTGTTCAACATGTACGAGAAAAGTGGGCTGTACCGGGTTAAGGAAAATGCCATCCAGCGGGAAGGCAACCAGTTTCACCTGACCGTCACACTGCCCGGCTCGGCGGCACAGGGAGAAACCGTGGTTACCGCCTACGCAGTCAGGAACGGCCAGATCCTGGACGCCTCCAGGAGCACCCTGCATATTCGCCCGGTGGGAGTGGTCCGCTGGGAGAGGACTACAGCACAAACCAACGGCCTGCTTTATGGCACCTGTGCAGTCTTAATTGCCCTGGCTGCCGGCCTAATAATCAACTTCTTATTTCATTTCCTGGAAAAACGCTTTGCTGTGTTGATAAGCAAGCTGGCAGGGAAATTACCGGCAGAAAGGAGGGAAGTTTCCACAGAAATCCACTGAGATCGGGTTATCAAGTTCATCGGTACCCTGCAGGTATTTTCCATAAAATTTTATCTTATGGAGACCTCACCCTTAAAAACACCAGCTTTACGGCAGCGGCCTTCTGGTGGCCTGCCCGGCGGTCATGGGGATTAACCCGGAAACGGCGAATATTTGACGTGTGACCTCACACTCCTTTTAGGTTTGCTTTTGGTTTTTTTAGGGCGAGGTCTCATTTCTTTTTTCTAGCAACCCTCGTACCGGGCTCAAGCCAACGTAACTGTCAACTCCATCACCCCCTAACTCGGCCTGGTCAGGCCAATATGCTCAAGTAGCTTTCTTATGTCCAAGACCTGGTATTGTTTGAGATTTTCACTTTCCATCAAAACAATGACATAATGGTAACCCGGGTAAGTGAATACCCCGTGGCTACCGCCTCTTTTCCGCATGGTGTTTCACGGCGCACCCCATGCCCGTACGGCCCCTGGCACAAGACATGCGATGGCCGATGCTGCTTTGCTCTCCCTGATGCGCGTGGCCTCCCCCGTGGCTAAGAAGCTGAGCTCCCCCGCAGCTTCAGTTCCTGCATAATCAACCCGACCTCCATGGTCTTACCCAAGCCCACCTCATCGGCCTGGAGGTAGCGCACTGGTCACCGGAAACGGTCCTGGACAACGCATCTATCCGGTGAAGCAGCGGGATTACGGAAGCCTCAAAAGGGGCAAGCAATGCACCTTTAGCCAGAGCCTTCATGATGCGGGTCGCAGCCGCATCGTAAAGCAATAGAGGGCGTTGAGAAACGGGGTGTGGTCCTCGAGGAGCTTAAGCCAATCGGCCCGCACGTACACCACAGCATCCTGAAGGGGCAGCCAAACGCGGTAGCACTTCTTACCCCGGAGCGAAGGATGCGGCAGGTCTGGCTATAATCTGGAAGATATGCCTAATCACCCGCCTTCAAAGTCGATTCCTCCAGTGGCGGGGCAAAACGATCACGCCAGCGACGAGCTTGTAGCAGTAGCCATCTTCAAGGGGCTCTTTAAGACTAATTATCAACAGCACCTTTTCGTCCCGCTCAATATCGGCCGCCTCGAAAAAAGGATAATATCCATGAGGAAGTGCGATAAAGCGGTTCCTCCAAAAAGGATCTGTTATACCCTCCAGCCCAAGTAAGTCCCTTCTGCCCCACCACAAACACAACCTTGTGACCCGGCACGGCCAGAGCGGGAAAAGCGAAAGCTAGAATTAATATCAAAAAGGCCAGCAAGGTGGTTGTCTTGCGCGTTCATGCCAGTCTGCCCCATCGCCGCCAATGTAGATCTTTTGGACCCGGCTTAAATCCCATTTCCCCCCGATCTCGGCATAACCTTCTTCCCAGGCTGCC
>NZ_JAUSUX010000024.1 GCF_030813795.1 Desulfofundulus luciae
ATCCCTAATAGCCGTTTGCCTCCCCCGGGTTTCGGGATTTCGACCCGGCGCACGGGCATCGGTCTATAGGTACCTGCGAGCAGTTCCTCCCGGATACGCGGCCATTCGGCACGGATTTGGTCCCGAAGCCGTTCGGTCGGGATGCCATCTACGCCGGGCGCGCCCCCGTTTCGCTCTACCCGCTTCAGGGCGGCCAGCATGTTCTCCCTGGCCACCACCTGCTCCATCAGGCCGCTGTCCTGATCCCCGCGAGGTGTCGCCCCGCCTTGTGCCGGAGAAGGACTCGGCCCTCCCGCGGTCCCCCGTGGCTTCACCACTTCCTCCCGCGGGCAGGCCCCTTCCGGGGTTTTCTGCTGTCTTCGCCCTTCTCGCGAACGCATCGGTCTCACCTCTGACTTGATGTTCGGGCCTTCCCCTGCAGTTCATGACCCCCAGGGTACTATGCCCTCTGCTGACTCCTGCCGGTTCAGCCGTGCCTCTCGACACGGGTTACCCAGCACTCAGACGTCTGAGTGCTGGGCTTATCCGGCAGGCCTCCCCGGGTAAGAGCGTTAACCTTCACCCCGCGCCCGCCCCATATACTCTGCCGTCCCTTGGCAGCCTGGGATTTCGCTGTGTCATGCCAGCTCATCCGAACGGTCTAGCCTCTTATGGGGTTCTTGTTCATCGGGCCGTGGTTTTGCCGCCGGCTTCCTTCGGATTCCACCTCGCGATGGACACCCTTGCCTTTGGCTAGCAGACTCGTGCTGCCTCGCCTGCAGTGGACTTTCACCACCAAGTTAACGCCCATGCCGGGCGCACATGAAAATACCCCTTCCTAGGAAGGGGTACTTTTTAGCGTAACTGAGGGGGCTTTTCAGCCAAGATTAAGGGAACGTGGCGGGCGCGGCCATTACGGTAGATTTGCAGCACCACGCGCTGGCCCACTTTGCTCTTCTGGATTATACGCACCACATCATCGGGGTTTCCAACCTTCTGGTTATCCACCTGTAAAATCACGTCCCCTTGCATCAGTCCGGCATCATCCGCCGGACTGCCCGGGACAACACCCGCCACCAGTGCCCCCGCTGCCGCTGGGAGATCCAGGTAGGCTGCAATTTCTTCAGTTACGGGCTGCATCTGGACGCCGAGCCATGGACGTCCCTTTCCATTACTCTGGAGGAGCTGGTTTAAAACCTCTTTGACTGTACTGGTGGGAATGGCAAATCCAATCCCCTGCGCCTGAGCCACGGCTGTATTAATGCCCACCACTTCACCATTGAGATTTAGGAGGGGACCGCCACTGTTGCCCGGGTTAATGGAGGCATCGGTCTGCAAAAGGTTTTTGTAGCGCCGGTTTTCCACCGTAACCGGCCGGCCCTTGGCACTGATCACACCTACCGTTACGGTGTGATCCAGCCCGAAAGGATTACCAATGGCAATCACCCAGTCCCCCACCCGGATCTTGTTGGAATCACCCATCTTCAATGTGGGCAGGGACTTGCCGGCATCAACTTTTAACACGGCCAGGTCCAGGTCGTAGTCGGCACCAACTACCCTGGCCGGCAGAGGCCGGTCGAATCCCTGGATGGTTACGGTTATCTTTTGTGCCCCGTCGATCACATGCTCGTTGGTAAGAATGTAGCCATCCTGGGACATAACAAAGCCGGAACCAATGCCGCGTTCCTCCCGGGGCTGGGACTGAAACCCAAAGGGTCCACCAAAAAACTGGCGGAAGAAAGGATCGTCAAAGAAGGGGTCCACTCCCCCGCTACTCCGTATCTTCACTGTATCGATTTTCACCACGGCCGGCCCCGCTTTGGAAACAATATCGGCTACCGTACCGGAACCGACACCGGGCATAGCGTTGGCCACGTTATTAACCTGGGGTATCCCGTCTTTTTGCGGATTGAGATCGTTAACCAGCAAACAACCACCGGCAAACATCACACCGGCCACGAAGGCCGCCAGTGCAACAAAGGCCAGGGTTCGCTTCCAGTTTTGCACGCATTTTCACACTCCTTTCGCTTCACAAAAATATAATAATTCATTCTGAGGCAATAAACAACAGGAATTATGGGTGGAAAGCCAGCATTTTGTGTTAATTCCTTCAAGGAAATGGCGATAAGTTGTCCTGTTCATAGCTTCCCCCAAAAAAACTCCGGTCCGACCGGAGTTTTTGGATTAATGGCTACAATAGTGTCCCCGTTTATTGGTGATGGCAATTTTCACATCCCTCCACCTTCCTGTTGTACCCCTTTTCAACTACCTCCACAAGTGGTTCTATATTACGAAGGGATGTTTCCTCATAATCCTCAATGCGCCCGGCATCGGCCAGTTTAGCTAACTCCGGGTCCACGGGCAAAACGGCCAGTAAGGTCAACCCTTTTTTACTAGCCGCTTCTTTCACACTACCGTTACCAAACGGTTGAATTTTTTCACCACAATGGGGGCAAGCAATGTAACTCATATTCTCAACCAGCCCCAGGATGGGAATACATGCCTGGCGGGCCATTTTAATGGTTTTGCTTACCACCATCATGGCCAGATCCTGGGGGGAAGAAACTACCACCAGCCCATTCAGGGGCAGGGATTGCATTACTGTCAGTGGGACGTCCCCGGTACCCGGGGGCATGTCCACAATTAAGTAATCCAGCTTGCCCCAGGCTACATCGGTCCAAAATTGTTTTACGGCACTGGAAAGGATAGGACCACGCCAGATTACGGGATCATCCTCTTGAGGCAGGAAAAGGTTCAATGACATAACTTGAATACCCAGCGATGTTTTCACCGGTAGTATATAGTTTTTGAACTGTTCGGGACGGTCAACCAGCCCGAAAAGTTTAGGAATACTGGGACCGGTAATGTCCGCGTCCAGTATACCCACCTTGTAACCCCGGCGGGCCAGGGCAATGGCCAACAGGGCACTGACCGATGATTTGCCCACTCCCCCTTTTCCGCTCATTACAGCAATAACCTGTTTAATATCACTGGCGTCGTTTTGGGGCAAGACGGGAGAACCGGTACATTGTCCTGTGTTACACCGCCTGGTATCCTTGTCACTACAAGTTGTGCATTTTGTTTCGTTCATTTCCACAACCCCTCGCCTCGTTTGTATTTTTTCTTACATAAGTTTAGCATATTTTCTTCTGAGAGGCCAGGGTTCAGGGCATAAGCAACATGCTCTTTCTCTTAATTTTCAAAGCGGTCCAGCAGACGGTTCAAAACCGTTGCCAGCTCACCCCACGTAACAACTGCATCGGGAGCATGGTCACCGGTAATAAGGCCGCGCTCCTTCAAACGTTTGATTTCCCCACCGGGATCCCAGTCGGTGCGTTTTTTCAAACCTAGAGCCCGTGCAAGACCCCCTGTGATGGCAAATGCCAGGTCCCGCAGAAAAACCGCATCGGCAAGACAGGCGGCATCCTGGGGGTTATCTATAAAAAGATTTTCCAGAAGTACAGCCGGCATCGTTGTCTTCCTCAGGACGGCAAAATTGGCCCTCTTCAAACCCCGGTCGGGGAAGCCCCGCTCAAGGTAAAATTTGGCCACTTCCCGGTGCAGCGTAGCCGCTATTGATTGGCTTTCCTGCGAGGCGTCGGGATGAATATAACTTTCAAAGCCGCTACCCCCGCCTGAGTTAATATGCAAGGAACAAAAGAAATCAGCCTTGTGGTGGTTGGCCAGGTTTGCCCGGGCATCCAGGGAAACATAAACATCATTGGTGCGGGTGGGAATAACCTTAACCTGGTAATCCTCTAAAAAGAACAGGACCTGCCGCCCCAGGGTCAAAACCACGTCTTTTTCTTGCAGACCGGAACCAACCGCCCCGGGATCCTGACCACCATGCCCGAGATCCAAAACGATCACCATAGGATTCCCCGGCTCAACTGGGAGCGGGAAGACACCTCCCTTTTTGCAATCCTGGCGCAAAGGTTATCCAGGTTGGTCACCTTCGCGCTCCAGGGGAACTTCCCTGTTCCCTTAAAACAGGTTTTATGACGGCTTAGTTCAATCTATTCACCGGTAAAGCTAAAAGATAATCATAAGCGCCTTTTGGTAAAGAATGACTTCAAACATATGTTCCCAAGGATTATTATAAACCTGGTGTACACCCCGGTCAAGGGAAAAATTGGCTTGACCGCCCTCCTGTTAATGTTAAGAGCCGGCATAGTCAACATGCAGGGGCACTGCGGGATGTCCTGTCACGACCTTATCCCGGGGACGCATGCCAGGACGATTGTGGTAAGCAATAATAACGGAAACCTGTGAAAATAGACTGGCCGCATTACCAAGCCAGCAAAAATATTGCGCCATGATGTTATCATCACTTTCATTTGTAGTTTAAGCCCCAACCGGCAAAAAAAATAATGCACCCCAATGGGCGCATTCACCGGTATATCCAATGGTGCCGGAGACCGGACTTGAACCGGTACGGGTGCATAACACCCCCGGGATTTTAAGTCCCGTGCGTCTGCCTGTTCCGCCACTCCGGCAAGTGCCAGCAAGCATATCTTAGCACAGCAGATGTAATCTTGTCAATGGCATCGGTTTTTCCTCTACCACTTTTCCCCTTGCCTTCAGCATTTAATTAAAATATAATGAGTTTTAGGATAATAAAAATGTCAAATGGGGAACAGAAGATTATTTATGCATCGAAATATGGTTAAGCAGGTATACTCGTGAAGGAGGGATCATGCCCATGTAAAAATTCCTTCCGTTAAATGCGGGAGGTTGTTTTAAAATGATTTTTGCTTCCTACTTGCCGACTTCGCGGGACTGTTCATATGCCTTGCGATAGCCGGCTTATTTTTGAAAGGAGGTTTGCGTAATGAACAACTTAAAGGCCTGGTTGTTAATGGGTCTGCTAACCGTTTTGCTGGTGTTGATTGGTAATGCGGTAGCCGGTAGTTCGGGGGCTTTCCTGTTCTTTCTTATCGCCCTGGGCATGAACTTTTTCGGTTACTACTTCAGCGATAAAATTGCTATCGCCATGACGGGGTCCCAACCCCTGGCCGAACATGAAGCGCCGGAGCTGTACGCCATGATCCGCAATCTGGCACAACGGGCAGGTATCCCCATGCCCCGGGTGTACCGTACTCCATCGCCTCAGCCCAACGCCTTTGCCACCGGGCGAAACCCGGCCAATGCGGCGGTGGCGGTAACAGACGGTTTGATGCAACTTCTTAACCGTTCGGAAGTAGAGGGCGTCCTGGCCCATGAAATAGCCCACATCAAAAACCGGGACGTGCTGGTAGGCACCATTGCCGCTGCCCTGGCCGGGGCGATTACCATGATTGCTAATGCCCTGCAGTGGGGGCTGATCTTTGGCGGCAGCCGGGACGATGAAGAGGGAGGCAATCCCCTGAGCCTGGTAGGTACCCTGCTCATGATCATCCTGGCCCCCCTGGCGGCCACTCTCATCCAGTTGGCCATTTCCCGCGCCCGGGAGTTTGAAGCCGACGCCACCGGGGCCCGTCTAGCAGGTTCTCCCCACGGCCTGGCTAACGCATTGCTCAAGCTGGAACGGGCCGCCCAGCATATACCCATGCAGGTAAACCCGGCTACCTCTCACCTATTTATTGTTAACCCGCTGACGGCCGAATCTTTTGCCCGTCTCTTCAGCACCCACCCACCCATCGCGGAAAGAGTGCGGCGTTTACAACAAATGCAATAGCCCTGATACCTTCCGGGCCTCTGTCCGCCGGGCAGAGGCCTTTTCTATGAAAAAATTTTACCAGCCATGCGGGATATGATATACTGGTGAGTGGGCCGCTGGACTGGCCACCGGAACGAAGGAGGTTGTCCGCATATGGAAATAGCTCATCCACAAAAGACCATTGTGGTGAGTATTCAGGGATGGGAACTGGAAGTATTGGAAGGACCGCGCAAGGTAAATGTAGATTTAATGGGAGAAATGTTGGAATTTAAAGGGATCTGGCTAACCGAACCGGAACGGGGCGTGGTAACCGTGCTCTGCTACCCGGAAAAGGTTTTTTACCTGGAAATAACTGAGGAGGAACTGCCGGTAAAAAGACCCGGTCGAAGAAATAAAGTTACATTCTTACGGCCCATTGAACAGATCCCGGAAAAAGATAGTTGAGCACCCGCACGGCCTCTTGCCGTGGAGTGCCCATCATTACAAGCCTAACCTACGCCGCCGTAAAAACTAACGGCGGTGTCGCTCTTTATGGGACTTGCCGTGGCGAGATTTGCCCTCACCTGAGGAGGCTACCTTTAATACGGCAAAACTGGCCTGGCTCTCCATCAATACGGGTTCTACTTCCAGTGCCTCCTTGGGGCGCATAACCGTCTCCAGTTTTTTGAGCGTTTCCGGGGAGATTGGAGCCGACTTATCGCTTTCACTGCCATCTTTCCCGTCCGTGTGCCCCCGGTTGCTTTGTCCCAATTTGCCAGATGGAGGTTCTTCCCTGGCTTCAGCCAGTTCCAGGGCGCAGGCCACTTCCTCCAGGACCTTCTCCTGCTTCTGCCCTGCTTCCCGCTCCTTTTCGCTGCCCTGCTTGTCCTCCCCACATCCGGCGGAAAACTTATCATGCCTTTGCTCCACCGGTAGTCCGACTTCGCTATTGATCTCCTTGTCTTCACCCCATAAGAGCTCGTAGCGTAACTGGCGACAATCAGCGAGAATCCTTTCCATGTCAGCCTCAAGTGCCCCGACAACACCGGCTAACCTGGTGAGAAAGCCTTCCCGGAACCCTCCCTGGCCTTTGGCGCTTTCCATTATACCGGGCAAATCAACCAGTTCTTCTTCTACCCTATTGGCTAAATCCTGCAGGTGCAGCAGGGCCTCCGCAATCAAATCTCCCAGTTCCCCTGCCAGTTCCTCCCGCTCCTTGCGCAAATCAAGATACCGCATAATTTCTTCAGTGGATAGATCGGAAATCAGGCTTTGCTCCAGCACGCTCAATTCTTCTACCAGTTCGCAATAGCGTTGTAACAATTTTATCAACCTCCAGGCATAATTTCCGCTAATTTTTATTCTACCACAAATTCCCTTATCCTTCATTATATGGCTAAAATTTTTATAAACCTGGAACGGCCTTATGTTTAAAAAAATTGGTACTGGTTAAAATAACACTGAATGCAACATTTCCAGGTATGTGGGAGGTGAAATCCGGTGAACAGATACGGCTGGCTTGGAATCGTTTTTGGCATCTGGTTGATCATTGCTCCCTTTGTACTGGGCTATTCCAACGTAGTCAATGCCATGTGGAATGATATCATTTTAGGCATTCTTGTTGCAATTGGTTCCTACCTGACCAATGCCGAACTCAGGGGAGCAAGGGTTGGTGGTGGAGGAGAAAACAAGTAACTCCTTCCACGCCCACGCCCGCCCGGAATGTTGTTCCGGGCGGGCGTGTTTTTTTACTTTCGGTTGAAGGCCCGGCGCCGTATCACTGCCCAATGTTGAGCTTCTTGACCAGGGTTGGCAGGTATGGCATACTGGAGCTAGAGAAGGAGGCAATGGCCGTGCCGGGCTTTAACCCTTTTACATCACCCCGGGCCGAGGAAATCGAGCAAAAAATAAAAAAGCTGAAGGAAACCTTTCCGGGCCTGTCCTTCCAGGAACTGGCCATGAAAATCATTCAGGAGAGGGCCCGGCAATGCGCGCTGGCAGGAGTGCTCACCGCCCTGCCGGCTGTAGTGCCCGGGCTGGGCACATTACTGACCCTTCTGGGAGGAGTGGCCCTTGACGTAACCCTGCTAACCTACCTGCTGGGCCGCATGGTCCTCGAAGTAGCCGCCATTTACAATAAAGACCTTACCGGTTACCGTTACCGGCGGGAGGCCTTTTGGGCTTTCGTTTTTGCTGCAGGGGTGGGGAGCGTGGGAAACAGCCTTTCCCGGGCCGCCGTCACCCAGCTTTCCAGAGAAGCCTTTACTGCCCTGATGGAACGCACGCTTCTCTCCCTGGGCGTACGGACAACCATACGTTCGAGTCTGGTGCGCATCATTCCACTTTTAGGTTTGTTGCTGGCCGGCGGGGTGAATTATTTCATGGCCGTGGCCATGGGCAGGCGGGCCATACAGTATTACGAAAAGCGGCAAGAATGGCTGGGTAAAACGATAGACGTTTAAGGTAAAAATTAAGTAAGTTAAGTAAGTAAAATAAGAAAAGGACCCTTCTCCCGGGTCCTTTTTACTTAACCGTTCGTTTATCAAGTTAGCTGCTGACTCCAGCCTGGGATACTTCACCCCTGGTTTGCTGCATTTCCAGTGCCCTTTCCTTTAAACGCACGAAGTAGAGGGCAAAGGGCCGGTAGGCCAGGTGAGACCACTTGGTAAAGGGGACCTCCAGACCCAGAAGAGGCACCGTGAAGGCCAGGTGAAGGGCGAAGGTATGATAGGTCGGCAAAGGCATGCCCAGTTCCATGAAAATACGCATGAGTAACCCCGTGAAAACTGTAAACCAGAGCAGGATCAGGAACATCCAGTCGGTGGAATGGGAATACTGGTGAATTGGCTCTTTCTTGCTCAAGCGCCCGATAATGGCCTCAGTGGTGGCGTACAGCATGGCAATAGAGGCGTAACTCCAGAGCAGCTTGCCCGGGTGCCACCACATGGGCGGTTCGTTGGTCAAAGACCACCTGGTGATAACGTCGATGTTCACCAGCATGAAAGCCACAAAGTAACCGCTCATGATGAGGAAGTGCCTCAACCAACGCGACTTATTGGTGCAGAGACGCATCCTCGCCTGCGTAGCAAAATGAACAATAAGTGTACCCAGCTCCTGGATGTACACGGATAATGGGATGCCGGCCGCATAGGGACCCATGACAAGCCTGTACATTCGGTAAACATTGGAAAGCAGTAAAAAGGCCAGGACTGCACCAAAAACGTAGCCTACAGGGTGAACAATGTGTGCGGGGGCAAATGTCTCCAGTTCCACCCTCTCGGTAACCATTTCGCCGCTGAAACTGTAGACAACGGCCAGGGTGACAAAGAAGAGAAGACCCACAGAAAGCACTTTCCATGCCATAGATGTGTAAAGCTTCCGTGAAAGACCAGTCCAGTCGTAAACGGACGTCAAGTACCGCCGCAACGCCATCATCAACTCGCCCGGGTCGGCCTTCCTCGGGCAGTTTTTCTGGCAATCCCCACAGTAATAACAAAGCCATGGCTCTATGGAATGTTTGATCTTATCCTCCAGGCCCAACTGCACATACCGCATAAACCTGCGCGGAAACTGCTGCTCATCCGATGCCAGGGAACAAACGGCCGTACAAGTTCCGCAACTAAAGCACTGGGAGGCAGTTTTAGCCCCGAACTTCTGAAGTTTCTTCGCAAAATGAGGGTTCACCTTTATCAATTAGCTCTCCCTCCCTATCGACGCGCTCAGGAGCTCCGAAATTTCCATCACCTTGATTTTTTCCTGTTTATCCAGAGCCAGACAATCTGCTTCCAGCATGATCACACAGTAGGGGCAGGCCGTAGCGAGAATATCCGCCCCCCGATCCTCGGCATCCAAAACCCTTAATTCTCCAAAACGTTCTCCCCTGGGTACCTCGGCCCATAACCGGCCGCCGCCACCGGCACAGCAAAGACTTCTTTCCTTTGCCCGGCTCAGCTCGATAAGTTCTGCACCGGGAACGGCTTTGAGCAAAGTGCGCGGTGCTTCAAAGATTTCGTTGTGGCGCCCCAGGTAACAGGGATCGTGGTAGGCTACTTTTTTATCCAGCGGGGCGGTAAGGGAAATCTTGCCCTCCTGCACCAAATCCGCCAGCACCTGGGTGTAGTGCACCACTTCAAATTCCCCGCCTAATTCGGGGTATTCATTCTTAAAGGTATAGAGGCAATGTGGGGAAGTGGTGATGATCTTTTTGACTCCCTTTTCTTTAAAAAGCTTAATATTGGATTCGGCTAGTTTTTGGAATAGCTCCTCCTCACCGATCTTGCGGACCGTTTCGCCGCAGCAGCTTTCTTCCACGCCAATGATACCAAAATTTACTCCCCCCGCTTTCAACAGGTTCACCACGCTCCGGGCGATCTTCTGACTGCGGGGATCATAGCAAGAAGTACAGCAGACAAAGAGCAGATATTCCGTATCCGGCGTAAAAGCAGGTACTTCCATCCCCTGCTGCCAGTCCATACGCTTCTCTCGCGGCCCGGACCAGGGGTTGCCGTTGGCATGCAGGCTGCCCACCACGGATCTCAGGGGAGCCGGCACGAACCCGGCCTCGACGGTGGTACTCCGCATGGAACGTACATTTTCAATTATCTTTACCTGCCTGGGACAGTTCCGCTGACAGGTGCCGCAGGTGGTACAGGCAAAAAGTACATCCTCGTCATCGAAGCCTTCTAGGCCGAGCTGTGCCAGGCGTTGCATTTTACGGATGTAAAAAACTTCACTGGTATGACCAGAAACCAGGCGCCACGGGCACAGGGCGGAACAGAGTCCGCAACTCATGCAATGATCCAGGGTTTGCGCCCCGGCTGCTAGCAGATATTCTTTCATCTCTAAAGATATCTCTTTTGGTTCCATCACATTTAAACCCCTTTGGCAATGGTTTTATATAATCAAGGTATAATAAAGGCTTGCTCACTGCTACAAACCGTAGCGGTACCTTGCGGCGCCACTGTACTACCGGCAGCAGATACAGCGCGGTTGCCCGCCGGTACCTGTTCACCGGAGGGCAACCGGCGAGAGGGGTTTAGCCCCCTCCCTGTGCCCCTTTAAAAACAGACCCATCCTGCATTGGATATCAAATTTGATGAGCCAGAACAGGACCCTGTGAATCTTCCCTTCAAAATTGTAAATTGGAGGGCATCAGCTTTTTCTTTAAAAACCTTTATACGGGTTAGGACCAACTTCTTCCAGTTTGCTGGCAAAGTCCTCGATAATTTGAGGGATGCGGTCGTAATCCATAATGCTGACCTGCTCCATCCTCACCCGGTCAGATTCCAGAGCCAGGCGGTTCAATGTTTCCGAGATCTTGGACAGGCGGTAGCTGGCCAGTTCACTGCCCTTAATGAAGTGGCACTGGTAGTCGTCGCCGTGTTTGCAACCCAGCAGGAGAATACCGTCAATTCCCTTGGACAGAGCATCGGCAATCCAGATGAGGTTCATGGAGCCAAGGCATCTAACCGGAATGATCCGTACCCAAGGACTGATGGTCAGGCGATTGATGCCGGCCATATCCAGGGCCGGATAGGCGTCGTTTTCACAGGCAAAGACAAGGATTCTCGGTTTTTCCTCGTCCTCTTCCGGCACCTCGATGGCTTTCACCATACTGCCGATCATGGGTACCGAGTAGTTCTTGAAGGAAATGATCCGCTCCGGACAGGCACCCATACAGGTACCACAACGCCGGCACCGGGTGGGATTGGGTAGCGGATTGGCCTTTTCATCCTCGTTAATGGCACCAAAAGGACACTCCACGGTGCACCGCTTGCACTGGGTGCATCTTTGCATGAAGAATTCCGGGTAGGAGAGATCCCACACCCGCGGGTGCACTGCTGAACCTTGAGCCGTCAGTTCAATGCACTGGATGGCTTTGAGGACGGCTCCGGTAGCATCCTTGATGGTTGAGGGAATATCCATAGGCGCCCGCACGCTGCCGGCGGCGTAGATGCCCGTCCGGCGTGTTTCATAGGGGAAACAGATAAAGTGCGAGTCCGCAAAGCCGTATTTTAAAGTTGGCACTTCAGGACCCTGCCGGTACTCCAGGTTCAGGATATTCGACTTAATGATTTCATCCGCCGGCGGCTCGGATTCTTTGCCCTGCTCGTCTGCCTGCACGACGAGCCTTTCCCCAATGGCAGTGGTGGGCACCATGCCGGTCGCCAGGACCACCAGGTCAATGGGTTCCGTTCTAATCCGGTCCCCTACCAGAACATCATCAAATTCAACCACCAGGTTTCCGCCGTCTTCTTCAATGCCGGCAACTTCCCCTCTAAAGAAGAGGGCTCCTTCTTTTTGCACACGCTGGTACAGAAACTCGTAGTTGCCCGCGGCCCGCATATCCTTATAGAAAATATATACCGTGGCCTCGGGGTCCTTTTCCTTCACATAAAGTGCCTGCTTTAAGGACTCAGTGCAGCAGATGGCCGAACAGTAGGGCAAATGCTCTTTATCCCGCGAACCGGCACAGAGAATGAAGGCAACGCTCTTTACTTCCCTGCCGTCGGAAGGACGTTTAAATTCACCCCTGGCGGCCATTTCTTCAAACATCTCGCCGGTAACCACGTTGGGGTACTGGCCAAAACCGAGATGGCTCAACTTGGTGGCATCGTAAGCCACCGCTCCGGTAGCCAGGACGATGGAGCCCACCCTTTCGGCAGTCAGGCTGCCGTTTTGCCTAATTTGAACGTCAAACATGCCCGGGGCGCCAGAAATCTTTTCAATTTGCGCGCCCTTATATACCGTAATGTTGGGATTCTCTTCTACTTCCTTAACCCGCTGGGCGATATCAACATCTTCGAGTTCGCTGTAAGGCGGCTTCAGGCCAACCTGCTTGTATAGCCTGGTAACCCAGCCGCCCAGGGACGGATTCTTTTCCACCAGCACAGTTTTATACCCGGCCCGGGCAGCCTCTGCTGCGGCCGTCAAACCGGCCAGGCCTCCGCCAACTACCAGCACGGTTTTGGACAGGTTTTCCGCCTGGAATGGTTCCGGCAGGGACGATTGCTGGGCCTTGACAATACCCATACGCAGGCTGTCCTCTGCCAGCATCTGGGTATCTTCATCGTTGGCAGGATGGCACCAGACCCCCTGCTCCCTCAGGTTAACCCTTTCCACAATGGCATCGGGGAAATTAAACACATCGTAGTTCACCCGCATGGAGCAGGCCGCAATAACGATGGTGTTGACCCCTTCCCCTTCCATGTCCTGCTTGATCAGCTCAACGCCTTCCGCACCGCAAAGGAAGGGGTGGGACTTACAAACCGGTACTTTGTATTCTTTAGTCGCTACTTTTGAGAGAGCATCAATATCCAGGGCATCCCCAATACCACAACCGGTGCAGATATAAACCGCCAGCTTTTTGTCCACCGTCATTTACCTCCCCAACGTCGATTGAATAGCTTTGAGGGCAGCGGCAGTCGCATCCTCGACACAGGAAGCTACATCCATCGGCCTGCTCACGCAGCCAGCGCTATATATACCAGGCGCGCCACCGACCGCAAAGCCATTCTCATCGTAAACTAAATCCGCAGGTGCTTTGGCCTCTCTTGTCGCCGGCGCCATTCCGGTCGCCAGAACAACCAGGTCGAATTTCTCTTTCATTAACTTCTGGGTCTCCTGGTCTTCCACTACCACGGTCAAATCCTTGGTCGCCGGGTCTTCGGTGATGTCGCCGGCCTTTCCTTTAACTAAATGAATATTCGGATTATCTTTTACTTTCACGTAAAAGTCCTCAAATTTACCCAGCGCCCGGACATCAATGAAATAAATGTAAACTTGAGCATTGGGGTTTTGATCGATGACATAGGTTGCCTGCTTTAAAGATGCGAGGCAGCAAACACCGGAACAATAGGGCAGGTGATTTTCATCCCTGGAACCGGCGCACTGCACAAAAGCCACTCGTTCCACCGGCTTGCCGTCGGAGGGGCGCACGATCTTGCCCTGGGTAGGACCATTGGAAGCGGCCAGCCTTTCCAGCATCACGTTGGTAATGACATTTTCATACTGGCCAAAGCCGTAATATCCAATCTTGGAGGCATCGTATGGGTTCCAGCCGGTTGCCCAGATAATGGAACCAACCCTTAAAGTCATCTCCTTGGGCTCCATTTTCAAATCAACGGCATTAACCGGACATACCTCGACACATTTATTGCATTTCGAGCAGGCCTCTGCATCAATAACATACTTCATGGGGAAGGCAAAAAGGTGTGGTAAATAAATGGCCCTGGTTTTGTCCAGACCGTAGTTAAAGGTATTCTTTCTTTCCTCCGGGCACACCTCTACACACTTGCCGCAGGCGGTACAATTCTCATTGACATAGCGGGGATGGATTTTTACTTTAACCTCAAAATCCCCTTCCTGACCGGAAACTCCCGTAACCTCAGCCAGGGTTAGGAAGCGGATTCTGGGATTGCTCTTTATCCTGCGGAAGTTGATCTCTAAACCGCAGTTCGGGGGGCAAAGCTTGGGGAAATATTGATTCATCTGGGCTACCCTGCCGCCAAGATAAGGGTTTTTCTCAATAATAAAGACTTCATAACCTACCTCTGAAGCCTCAATAGCAGCAGTTAACCCGCTTATTCCCCCTCCGACCACCAGGATGCTCTTATTACCCATATCTCATCACCGTCGCAAGTTAGTTTTTGAAAAATAAGGGTTAAGCCGTGGCCGCGAACAGCCACGGCTCTGATCACATATGCAGATAGGTAGCCGTCTGATAGGATTATTTGGTTAGTCAACAATGGAGATGACGGGCCGCTTGAAGACTTCCCACTGCCCGGTGTTACGATCCCAGCGGCAGTTGACGAAGCACTTCCAGTTCTCTTCGTCCAGGTTCGGGAAGTCTGCCCTGATGTAATAGCCGGGCCACCTGGTTTCTTCGCGGAACAGCACGCTCCTGATGTGGGCCTCAGCCTGCCACATCCTGTGGACGTTCTCCCAGCACCGCATGAGTTCATGCAGGCTTTCGGCAGCCAGTTTCTCCGAGTCCTCCTTCAGCATTGCCAACAGCTCCAGGCCTCTTTCGAGCAGGTACTTGTTGGTAGTGAAGGACTTGGATACCCCGCCGGCATACTCGTCCATGATCTTCTGCAGCCGGAACATGAACTGCTTCGGACGGATGTAGTTCGGGTTCACATCCGGATCGGTGGTCATGCCCTTGTACTGCTCGAAGGTGTCCAGCGGCTTCAGGATCCTGGCCTTCAGTTCTTCAACGTAAGCCGCGTCCACCTTGGGTTCCTCGTTGTTCTCCACGATGAACCGGATGGCAGACTTAGCCGCAATCCGCCCCTCAGTGAAGGAGCCGGAGGAGAACTTGTGGCTGGAAGCACCGGAAGCGTCACCGGCACAGAACAAGCCCTTCACAGTGGACATGTTGGTGTAGCCCCACTGATACTCGGCCGGGGCAATGTCCTCGGGACCGCTGACCCATGCGCCGGAAGCACCGGAGTGCGAACCGATGAAGTAAGGTTCGCAGGCGGCAATCTCAGAGGGCTTCTCCTCGGGGAAGGTATTGGTAGCCGCCCACAGCAGGGCCTGAGAAATGGTCATGTCGAGGAAGTCTTCCCAAGCTTCGGCTTCCAGTTCCTTAAGCTTCTTCTTGCGCTGCTTCTCGTCGGGCATTTCCTGGGCCAGGCGCTGAATGGCTTCCTCAGTCCTCATGTAGATGGGACCCTTACCGGCTCTTTCGTCAATGAGACCCAGGTGGTTCCGCAGGTTGGCAGGGATGGGCTTGGTCAAGCCGTAAGGAGCATACTGCTCAAGCACATCCGGGTGAGTCTTCATGTAGTCCTCGCCCAGGGCGTTAGTGGCTACGGACTTGAAGAGCAGGAACCAGGCACCTACCGGACCATAGGCATCCTTGAAGCGCACAGGAATGAAGCGCACTTCCTGGCAGGTCATTTCTGCGCCGGCCTTCAGGGTGAAGTAGGCGCTGGAACCGGTGTTGAAAGGAGGATACCAGGATCGGCCGAGACCCTCGCCGGTGGAACGGGGCCGGAATACGTGCACGGCACCACCCATGCCCACCAGGACGGCCTTCGCTTTGAAGACATAGAATTTATTCTCGCGGACGCTGAAGCCGACGGCACCAACACAGCGGTCGCCATCCATCAGGGGCTCCACGATGAACACGCGCTCGTAGATGTTATCGGGACCGAGGGCATTCAGCGCGTTCTTCGCAGCTTCGGCAACGATGATCTTGTAAGACTCACCGTTAATCATGATCTGCCAGCGGCCTTCGTGAACGTACTTGCCGTTCTCGTCTTTCCAAATGGGCAGGCCCCACTTTTCAAACAGGTGCACGGTGGAGTCAACGTGGCGGGCGATGCTGTAAACCAGATCCTCCCTGGTAATACCCATGAGGTCCTGTCTGACATAACGGACGTAGTCTTCAACGGTGTTATCGCCGGCAGCCTGGCCGATGTAGAGGTTAATAGCGGACAGCCCCATGGCCACGGCACCACTGCGGTCCATAGCAGCCTTATCCACCAGGGTGACTTTGAGGCCGTGCTTCTTGGCCCAGTAGGCGGCTTCCACGGCGGCGCCGCATGCCGACATACCACCACCAATTATCAATAGATCAGTACTGACTTCTACAGTTTCAAAATTTGCCATTTGCCTAACCTCCTCTTCTATTTATTTCTTCTATTTCTTCAGGGTCGGAACTTCGCAGCCGAGGGAACCGGGTTCAGTAAACAGTACATAGCTCTTCAGGTCGTCAGTGCCGGTTTCGAAACCAGCATCGGGTACGATGGAGCCTTCCGGCGTGGTACGGATGGGGAACTTAAAGCGCTTAATGGTGCCGTTCCGGAACTTGATAGTCCACATAATGTCTTCCGAACCTCTTAAAGGAATGGTACTGGCACCCATGGGAACAAAGTCGGCGTAACCCCTCAGGTCCATAGCCTGCTGCGGGCAAATCTTAACGCAGCATGCACACTCCCAGCACATTTGAGGATCCCGGTTGTACGCCTTCATTCTTTCTTTGTCCAGAACCATCAGGTCATTAGGACAAATGTACATGCATGCGGTTTTGTCCTGCCCTTTGCAACCGTCACATTTTTCAGCGATTACATAACTTGGCATAAACTCTAACCTCCTCATAATTTTTTGATTGCATTAAGGCACGCTGGAAAGAAAGCCTCCCTCTTCCCGCTACCCACCTCCCCTTCTGGCTGGTTACTTATTTTAGTAGTTTTTAAGGAAATCATCCATTACGTCTATGTTTTGCTTTTCAACCACCAGGTCAAAGATCTTGTCTTTTACTTCTCTGGGTAGCAACTCGATACTCTTGGTGGTGGCAGAGTCGTACTTAGCCGTGGGGAAGACTTTTAACACTTTGTCCTTTTGCTCCTCGGTGCAGGGGACCTTAATTACCTTCAGACCGGCCAGTGCCTCTTCCGCCATCTTGGCCAGACCAGCATTTTGCAGCTTCTCATATCTCTCCTCGTTGATCCAGATATTAATGGTAATGGACATCTCGCCACCTCCTAAACTAGTACTTCATATCGGGAAGGCTAAAGACGGGGTTCCGCTCTTTCAAGTACTTGTCTGTGACAAAAGCAGAACCAAAGCCGTATTTTTCTGCGCATTCCATGATGAGGTCAAATACTTCGGGTCTGAAGATCAGGCGAGGTGGCTTCACACCATCTTGGATGATGCTCCTGATCAAAGTGCCGCTGAAGTTTTGACTGTGTTCTTTGTGGCCACACAGCCCGGAATAAGTTACCTCACCGCAAATGGGGCAGTACCACCAGGCAAGCACACGGATTGGCTTAATGTTCAATGCACCTTCGGGGATCTGGTCAAATATTCTGTGGGCATCGTACGGGTCATAATAAGTACCCACTCCAGCATGGTCCCGGCCAAACATGTGGTGGGTCAAACCGAGGTTGGATCTCAAAATGGCGTGGAAAACGGCCTCTTTGGGACCGGCGTAGCGCATATCCCACAGGGTAATGGAAGTCAAATGTACGTCTTCCCTGAAGTAGCCAGCTTTGCGCAATACATCATGGCACAAAACAATGGCCTCGTCGATGTAGTCGCCTTTTCTTTTCTCGCCGATAATGGCATTGACCAGCACGCCGGTAAGGGTCTTCTCCACGGGCAGCTCACCGTGAGTAGACAACCAGGCGCCCTTCATGAGCCATTCGTGTCCGGTGTGGGGTACGTTTCTGGTTTGATGGGCTACGATTCTCTGCCAGCCTTTTTCGGCAAACTTCTGCCTTAGCTGTTTCGGAGTGAAGAAGAATTCATCAAAAGGAGGGTTAATCTTGGGCGGATTGACAAGGGTAATTTTTCCACCGATAAACTTATCCTTGTAGTTATATGTCCTGGCTACACCGGGGTGTTTGTCCTCCGTTGTGCCGTAGACCTTCTGGGCCATCTCCTGCTTATCATAGGTGAAGATCTCTTCTACTTCAAGGATGGCCATCGGCTTATCCTGGTAGGTCAACAGCAGCTTATCGCCTTCTTTAATGCCTTTTTCGTTGATCTCTTCGGTGGAAATATCGAAGACAATGGGGATAGGCCACAGCACACCATTGGCGAGCTTCATTTCATTGCAAACGCCTTCCACGTCTGCTCTGGTCATAAATCCTTCCAGGGGCGTGAAAAATCCGTAAGCAATATCTATGATTTCCCTGGCTATTTGCCCACGGATAGGTACCGGAGTTAAACCTTTAATTGCCTCAGCAGCTTTTTCAGGTTCTAGAACCCTTTCCACAATTTCTTTGCCGCCATGGCCAATATAGGTCATTTCTCTTCTCCTTCCTTAAAAAATTGTGATTGTAACTGGGTACTTCACCTCTTTAATGGACCTCCCTTTTGACTATCCCCTCCCCTTCCCGTTTAGAAATATAACTGACAAGAGCCTTACATAAGCACGCAAATGAGCACGCAGAACAGGGCACGCTAACATTATATATATCAAATCTCTTCCGCATTCCTACTATTTTCCAGCGAAAATTGTCGCCCACTTGCTAATTAATTTACCTGCTACCCGTTAATATATCTGGCGGGGTGTTACGCCGGGGGCCAGGGAAATCATTTACCATCCCCCCCTGTTTACTTAGTAAGTACTATTCGACACAAAAACGAGACTTCCTGCTAACGAAGGTCAGAAAACTTTAATTTCTTTTTGAAACAGTGCAATAAAGAGTCAGCCCCTGGAATACAGTATACCGTTTTGTGTCCCGATTTGTGATGGTGAAGGCTATCACTTGTTTATATACCATAAATTCAATAAGCTGACAAGCACTTCTTGACCATCAGGGAAAGGGTTTGTGTTGCACGGTATAAAGAGGCCGGTACAACGCAACTCTCCAAAAATAAAAAAACTGGCGACCACCTCTAAGACCGCCAGCGAGTACTTTTACTGGAGGCGACACCCGGATTCGAACCGGGGAATAGCGGTTTTGCAGACCGCCGCCTTAGCCACTTGGCTATGTCGCCATAAAAAATGGAGCGGAAGACGGGATTCGAACCCGCGACCCTCGCCTTGGCAAGGCGATGCTCTACCACTGAGCCACTTCCGCATGGTTGATGAGAATATTATATAATATTTTTGCCAGTTTGTCCAGGTGGTGCCACGGGCCGGAATCGAACCAGCGACACGCGGATTTTCAGTCCGCTGCTCTACCAACTGAGCTACCGTGGCACATTAGGTTGGCGGAGCTGACGGGAGTCGAACCCGCGATCTCCGGCGTGACAGGCCGGCATGTTAGACCACTACACCACAGCTCCGCTTCTATTGCCTGCAGCCCGGGATTACCGCCCCTCACTGCTGACAATCTTAAGTATACAAAAAGTACGCCCAAATGTCAATTGGTATTTTCAACTGCAAGACAAAATTTTTCGTTCTATCCTTCGACGATTTTTCACCGGCCGGGCTTTACCCGCCCCACCTCTTTTGTGACATCAGGAGTAGAAAACGGCGCCGCTGCAGGAAAGACGCCTTCCGGTGTAGTATTATTGATGTATTTTGGCGAACCTGAAGCAGAAATATTTTCAGGAGGGTAAAAATGGCCGCTACAGAAACAACAGAAACAAGAAACCGCCTGCGGGTACCAGTAGACAGGCTGCGACGCCGCTGCCACCCGGAAGAATTAACCTGGGAAACCACCTCCCAGGTAACCCCGCTCAAGGATTTTATCGGCCAGGAACGGGCCGTGCGAGCCATGGAGTTTGGCCTGGCCATGAACGCCCCCGGTTACAATATTTATGTAGCCGGCCCGCCGGGTACGGGTAAAAGCACCTATACCCAGGAGGTACTTACCCGTCGTGCCTCTGGGGGAGCGGTGCCCAACGACTGGTGCATTTTGTATAATTTCGCCAACCCCGATCAGCCCCTGGCCGTCTCCCTGCCTCCAGGACGGGGTCAGGTCTTCAAGAAAGACATGGAAGAGCTGATCAGCGACCTGCGCACAGCCATTCCCAAAGCCTTTGAAGGATCGGATTACGAGCAGAATAAACAAAGTGTGCTTCAGGAGGTAGAAAGCCAGCTACAGGAGGCCCTGGAACAGCTCCGCCAGGAAGCATCCAGAACTGGTTTTGCCATGAAGCAGGGCCCCGCTGGTTTCATGTTCCTGCCCTTGAAAGAGGGCCGGCTCATGTCCCAGGAAGAATTTGAAGCGCTGACCCCGGAAGAACGCCGGGATATGGAAAACCGTGCGCGTGCCCTCCAGCAAAAGCTGGAGGAGATCGTGACCAGCGGGCGATCCCTGGAAAAAAAGGCTAAACAACGCATCCAGGCGCTGGAGAGGGAAATAGCCGGCTCGGCCATCGGCCCCCTGGTGGAGAGGTTGCAGGAAAAGTACCGGGACTTCCCCCGGGTGGTGCGCTATTTGGGAGAAGTTGCCGAAGACATTTCTCGTAACCTGGATCATTTTAAATCCCCGGAAAGCCCCACGGTCCCCACTCCCTTTGGTTTTCCCGTTGAAACCCAGGATCTTTTTAAACGCTACCAGGTGAATCTGTTTGTGAACAACGGGGAAACCCGGGGCGCCCCCGTGGTGGTAGAACCCAACCCCCATTACTACAATCTCTTCGGTAAAGTGGAATACCGCAGTTTCATGGGCAGCCTGAGTACGGACTTCACCATGATCAAGGCCGGGGCCATTCACCGGGCCAACGGCGGCTACCTGGTGCTCCAGGCCCGGGACGTGCTGGCCGACCCGATTGTTTGGGACACATTGAAAAAGGCCCTCAAAAACCGCCAGGCAGTAGTGGAAAACATCGGCGAGCAATTCCGTCTGGTCCCCACCGCTACCTTAAAACCGGAACCCATCCCCCTGAATGTAAAAGTAGTACTCATCGGCAGCCATTACCTTTATCATCTCCTGCATGCCTTCGATGAGGATTTCCAGAAGTTTTTCAAGGTTAAGGTAGACTTTGACACTGAGATGCCCCGCACACCGGAAAATCTCAGGCATTATGCAGCTTTTGTCAGTTCCGTTTGCAACCGGGAAAATTTAAAACACTTTGACCGCACCGGATTGGCGGAACTAATAGAGTACGGGTCGCGCCTGGCTGCAAATCAGCACAAGCTCTCCACCCGCTTTAATGAAGTAATTGAAATTGTGTACGAAGCCGCCGCCTGGGCCGAAATGAAAGGGGCCACTTATGTGGGTGCACCCCATGTCCGGCGGGCTATCGAAGAACGGGTATACCGTTCCAACCGCCTGGAAGAAAAAATCCAGGAAATGATGCTCCAGGGAAAGATCCTGGTGGATACCGAGGGCGCCGTTGTCGGTCAAGTAAACGGCCTGTCGGTACTGGATGTGGGGGATTATTCCTTTGGTCGACCTTCCCGGATTACCGCGAAGACCTTCATGGGCCAGGAAGGGGTGGTGAACATCGAGCGGGAAACCCACATGAGCGGCAGCCTGCACACCAAAGGCATACTTACCCTGGCGGGATTTTTAGGCGATCGTTTCGCCCAGGACAAACCCCTGCGGTTGTCCGCCCGGATTACATTTGAGCAGCTATACGAAGGGGTAG
Organism: Desulfofundulus luciae; assembly: GCF_030813795.1. Classification (NCBI taxonomy): domain Bacteria; kingdom Bacillati; phylum Bacillota; class Clostridia; order Eubacteriales; family Peptococcaceae; genus Desulfofundulus; species Desulfofundulus luciae. The sequence continues at coordinate 21,623 of NZ_JAUSUX010000024.1, forward strand.
ATGGTGACAGCGCTTCCAGCGCCGAGCTTTACGCCCTGCTCTCCGCCCTGTCGGGACTGCCCATTAGCCAGGGGCTGGCCGTAACCGGTTCCGTCAACCAGCACGGGGAAATCCAACCCATTGGTGGGGTAAACGAAAAAATTGAAGGGTTCTTTGCCGTCTGTAAAGCCCGGGGCCTGACCGGCGAGCAGGGGGTAATCATTCCCGCCCACAACATAGATAACTTAATGCTCAAGCACGAAGTAGTAGAGGCTGTTCAGCAGGGCCGGTTCCATATTTACGCGGTGAGGACAGTTGAAGAGGGGATCGAACTGTTAACCGGTGTGCCAGCCGGGACTAAACAACCCGACGGCAGTTACCCGGCAAACACCGTCTTCCACCTGGTAGATGAAAAATTGCGTCAATACGCCGAGGGTTTAACCAGTTTCGGCCACCAGGAGGATAAAAAAGAGGGCGGCAACATCTGCCCCAAAAGTTGCGGAAAGTAAAAGGTTTACTTCCCTTGCCCAAAACACAAAATAGCTTCCCGGACGATCTTGGCCGCCAACAAGGATGTGCGCTCCGTAGGGTCATAAACCGGGCACACTTCTACCAGATCCATACCCACCACCCGGCAGTCAGCCAGCAGGTAGAGGGCCTGGAAGACCTCCTGGGGCGTACATCCCCCCGGTTCCGGCGTACCTGTCCCCGGGGCATAGGCCGGGTCCAGGACATCTATGTCCAGGGTAAGATAAAGCGGCCGGCCTTTGAGCTGACCGCGAACTTGAGCTAAAGCCCGCAGGATTTCTCCGGGGAAAAAATGAGTTGTGGTCCGGCCGTAGGAAAACTCCTCCCGGGTCCCGGAACGGATGCCAAATTGAAAAACATTCTCTCCCCCGAGCACCTCCACCACCCGGCGCATCACAGTAGCGTGGGAGAGTCTTTCATTTAAGTATTCCTCGCGGAGATCCGCGTGGGCATCTAAGTGTACCACTGCCAGATCAGGATAACAACGAAGCATGGCTTCCACCACCGGCAGGGTAACCAGGTGCTCCCCCCCGAGCAAAAGGGGAAACTTGCCGTCGGCCAGGATAGCGGCCACCGTGGCACCAATGCGCCCAAGGCTTTCCTGGACCCGCCCCGGGGGCAGGACAATATCTCCCGCATCATAGTAAGCATAATCAACCAGGTCCCGCTCCAGGGCGGGGCTGTACTCCTCCAGCCCTACACTCACCTGGCGGATTTGGGCCGGGGCAAAACGGGTCCCCGGACGGAAGCTTACCGTTAAATCCAGGGGAGCACCCAGAATAACTACAGAGGCACGCCTGTAGTCATCGGTACTCCCCATAAATGCGCCGCTTTTCTCCAACCCTTCCGCAAGCATGAAGCTTTCCCCCAAAAGGCTGTTAACCTTGTTCAACCAGCTCCGCCACAAAGGGAGGCAACTCAAAGGCCGCCCGGTGGATGGCCGGGCTATAATACCTGGTTTTCAAATCGGGTAACTCCAGCACATTTACCTGCCGGGGGTCGTATTTCTTGCTACCCATGGTAAAGCTCCATAAACCACCGGGGTAAGTGGGAACACAGGCTAAAAACAGCCTGGTGATGGGAAAAATGCTCCGGATATCCCTGAATACACGGGAAATGATGTCCTGGTTGAAAAAGGGAGATTCGGTTTGGGCAACAAACAGGCCGTCTTCAGTCAATGCATCATGGACATCCTGGTAAAAGGCCTTACCGAAAAGGCCTTCCGCGGGACCCACGGGGTCGGTGGAATCCACGATAATCATGTCATAGGTGTTACGGTTTTCCTTTACATGCTTGATGCCGTCGTCCACAATAACCCGCACCCGGGGGTCATCCAGGGCACAGCTGATTTCCGGCAGGTACTCCTTAGCGGCGGCAATCACCCGTTCATCAATCTCCACCAGGGTGGCCTGCTCCACCGAAGAATGTTTGAGGATTTCCCTGATGGAACCCCCGTCCCCTCCACCGATGACCAGCACCCGGCGGGGGTTGGGATGGGTGTTCAGACCCACGTGGGCGATCATTTCATGATAGACAAACTCATCCTTCACGGTAGTCTGAATGACGTCATCCAAAGCCAGCATGCGCCCAAACTGGACCGTGTCATAAACGGCCAAATGCTGGAAAGGCGTTTTTTCTTCGCATAATACCTTTTTCACCCGGCAGCTCAGTTTCATGTGGTCGGTTTGCAATTCAGTAAACCAGCAGTTCATCTCCATACCCCCAGAAAAATTAATACCACAGTGGTACGGCCGCCAGGGCGCAACCGATTTTTTCCACCCGGTGCTCGGTGGCTGCAATCTTCATGTCCACCAGTTTCATGCCCCGGGAGGCAAAAGCTTCCCGCAACATAGCTTCAATGCGCGCTTCAGCTTCTTTTTGCGAGCATTTACCCGCAAACTCCATGATCACGCCAAAGGTGTCCTCCGAAAAACCTATGCCCACGGCCGCAGCAATCAACTCTCCCGGTACATCGCTGATGATGTAACCGTAAGCGGTGGGCACCAGGGATCCGGGAGGAATTGACAACTCAGGGTCGTACTCCGCTCCGGGAGGCAGAATACTGCTAACCCGAACCAGATTAATATTTCCGATGCGGCCGGCCAGGAGGGCATTGTCAAATGCCGTCAATTCGCTGTGCCCCTCGGCGCTGGCAGCGGTAAGAAAAAACTTTTTTGGGGTGGGCAACACGGCAAACTCCCCCTTTCCTAGTCTCTTTGCCCCAGAACAACAAGTTATATTATAACAGAAGACAAAAAAAAATAAATAGTTTTTGCGGTGGATTAGTTTGCTGTCATCATAGCCTTTATCCGCCACTAATGTCTCACAGCGTTCTATAATCTCCGGATTTTGTTCGGCCACCCGTTCAATCAGTTTATGCCCCTCTTTCACGTCACTGGCTGATGCTCTTGTCACCGTAAAGCCTACGGGTAGCTCATATACAGCATCAACTATGAGATGAAGCTTGTAGCCAAACCAGGAAACTACTTTTTCCCACAGGGTACCGTCTTTTCTGCGCCCACGGTACGTTTTTTTGCCAAAGTCGGCATCGGTGTCGCGGCGCCCATCAGGCTTCGGGACCTTTTCTTCTTCATCCCGCTTTTTGCCCCGGGCCAGACTGTGAATGGCTTTACTGTCCAGGGCCAGCACCCGCCCGAAATCCGGCAACAGTGTACTTATTTCATCCACCAGCCGCGTAAATATTTTTTCCACTTCATCGGCGTTCTGCATCAGCTTTACTAACATGCGGCTGTACACATAAGAAGGTGGAACGGCATCCTCCCCCAGAACCGGATCAAATCCACATAGTTCCCGCAACTGGGCATTCCGCTTAAGTTCCCGCCGCAGGCTCTCAACAGAGGTGTGCTGAAATACGACCCCGGCCAGGATTGAGTTCCAGACCGCCCGTACCGGGTAATCGTTCCGGCCGTGCCCGCGTTCTCGCTCCAGCTTTTGCATGAGTTCCTCGTCGGGTAGATATTCGAGAACCAGGACCAGGCGTTCCAAATCTCCCAGTTCGTCAATTTCCCGCCACCCAAAAAGTCGTTGTTGTGGTATAATAGCCATAAGGGAAACCTCCTCTGGTTCTTTTTTTGGGGATATAAAAAAGATTTCGCCAGAAAAGGAGGGTTCCCTTCTTATTTCTTCCCCTTTTTCGCTATTCCTTCGTTTTTCTTCTTTGGGGTCAATTTTGCTAAAACGCTCCCTGCCCATGCCCGCAACCCGCATAAATCCTGATCCGTGCCGGGGTAAAATATTTTTGCCACTGCCCTAAAACGGCCTATTCATCTCTACTTCCGAACATCGCAATTGGCTCGCGGTGGGGTTTTCGGTTTCCCTCCAAAATTTATAAAAATTGCCCCTTAAAACCATAATCAAACCTATGAAAGGAAAAATAAGCCATTGCGTTTACAACATCAATTACCATATCGTGTTTTGCCCAAAATACCAATACCGGCATAAAGTATTCAATGGCAAAGTGGAAGACACTCTAAAGTGGACGGTCCAGGAAATCTGTGACCCATACGGCTACACTCTTCTCCGGATGGAAGCCATGCCGGATCACCTGCACATTTTCCTGTCGGCTCCACCTACAGCAGCTCCTACAGATATTGTCAAGAAGATCAAAAGCATTACTGCCAACAGGATATTTGCAGCTTTCCCCGGTATCAAAAAGAAATACTTTTGGGGCAGCGGGTTGTGGAGCAGGGGCTACTATATCGGTACCGCCGGAAATGTTGGCGCCGAGACTATTCGCAAGTACATCGAGCCCGGAAATCCCGCCATAAGGAGGTGAAATCCAATGAGCCGGTGCAAAAATAACACAACCAAAAAAACTTAAACAGCTTGCTGAGCGGGCCGCAAACATCCTGGTGGAAAAGTTTCCCCTGTACCTTAATAAAGAGCAGATTAAGGAGAGACGAAAAATGAGGGAAGTAATTAAGACCAACAAAGCGCCCCAGCCCATCGGGCCTTATTCTCAGGCTATGAAGGTGGGTGGCTTCCTCTTTGTTTCCGGCCAGATTGGCATCAACCCTCAGACGGGTGAGCTGGTACCAGGTGGAATTGAAGCCCAGACAAAACAGGTAATGGAAAACATAAAACAGATCCTGTCCGCCGCAGGAATGGAATTCGACCACGTGGTTAAAACTACCGTTTTTATCACCAACATAGACGACTTTGCCACCGTAAATCGAACCTGCGGTCAGTATTTCAGCGAACTCCCTCCGGCCCGTTCCTGCGTAGCGGTGGCCATCCTGCCCAAAGGGGCGCTGGTGGAAGTAGAGATCATCGCCTGCCGTTAAATTCATGTATAGAGGGTAAGAATGATGATCTCCCTTGAAGATATAAAAAAAGCCGGTGAAACTTTAAACAGCGTGGTCTATAAGACCGGTCTGGTATATAACACCACTTTAAGTGAAATGACCGGTAATCACGTTTACTTAAAAATGGAAAACCTGCAGCGTACCGGCTCTTTCAAGCTGCGAGGGGCCTATAACAAAATAGCCAGTTTGAGTGAGGAAGAAAAGAAAAAGGGTGTTGTTGCCTCTTCCGCCGGCAACCACGCCCAGGGAGTAGCCCTGGCGGCAACCATTTACGGCATCCGTTCCACCATCGTCATGCCCAAGCACGCCCCCCTGTCCAAAGTAACGTCCACCCGCCAGTACGGGGCGGAGGTGGTTCTTCACGGCGATGTTTATGATGAAGCATATGAGGAGGCTAAACGCATCCAGGAAAAAACAAAGGCCACCTTCATCCACCCTTTTAACGACCCGCAGGTGATCGCCGGCCAGGGTACTATTGCCCTGGAAATTTTAGCGGATTTACCCGATGTGGAAGTGGTGGTGGTGCCCATCGGTGGAGGCGGATTGATCTCGGGAATTGCCATCGCCATGAAAAGCCTAAAACCCGATGTGCATGTAATTGGCGTACAGGCCAAAAACATGCCTTCCATGGCCGAATCGTTGGCCCGGGGCCGGTTGCTCACGGTGGACGGAACACCCACTATCGCCGACGGCATAGCCGTTAAAACACCGGGGGACCTTACTTTTGAAATCGTACAGCGTTACGTAGACGAAGTGGTTACCGTTGATGAAGACGAAATAGCCAGCGCCATCCTGCTCCTGCTGGAAAGGGCGAAGGCCGTGGCTGAAGGAGCGGGAGCCGCACCGGTAGCGGCTGTTTTAAACCGACTTTACCGCTATAAAAACCGTAAAATGGTGGCCGTTATAAGCGGTGGAAATATTGACGTAAATCTTCTATCACGCACCATCGACAAAGGTCTGGTGAAGAACGGCCGCAAGATTTTCCTGAATACAGTCATCCCAGACCAGCCCGGAACGCTGTGGCGACTGCTGCAGTTAATTGCCGGCACAGGAGCCAACGTGCTGTCAGTCACCCACAGCCGGGAAACTCTGGACGTACCCCTGGGTTCAGCTCGAGTGGAACTGGAACTGGAAACGGCAGATGCGGATCATGTACAGACCATCCGGGAACTACTGGAACAGCACTGCTACCGCGTCCAACTTCAGTGAAGGGATGGGTTAAGTCTTGGACATTTTCGAAATTATCGGGCCGGTCATGATCAGCCCGTCCGGTTCCCATACGGCCGGGGTCGTAAGGCTGGGTAACCTGACCAGAAATATCCTGGGCGAAGAACCGCGCCGGGCAAAAATTATTCTGTATAATTCCTTTGCATAATTCCTTTGCCAGCACCGGCCGCGGCCACGGCACCGACCTGGCCCTGGTCGCCGGCCTGCTGGGTTTTGCTCTGGACGATACCATAATTTTCCTGGCATAGAAAAGTAAAACAGAAGAAATTCTAAAAGATGTAATGAGGTTAAACTATTTTTGAGGAGGTTACAGCATGGCCAAAACAGTGCTGGGAACTTTTAGTGCGCGGGAATCGGCGGAAAGGGCGGTTGCGGAGCTGCGTTCCAGAGGTTTTGACCGCGAAATTTCCGTGGTGGCCAAAGAGGATGTAGCCCGCGGGGGACGCCGCGCCGACGCCGGGCCAATGATGGGCGGTGACCCGGTTGCTGATGGGACCGCTACCGGAGGGGTGCTGGGTGGCCTGGCCGGCCTGGTGGCCGGTGCCGGAGCCCTAGCTATCCCCGGCATTGGACCAATAGTAGCCGCCGGCCCCATTGCGGGATTGCTCTCCGGCGCTGCTACCGGGGGGATTGCCGGAGGATTGATCGACTGGGGCATCCCGGCAGAACGGGGACGCTACTACGAAGAAAAGGTCAAACAAGGCAACATCCTGGTTTCCGTGCGGTGCGATGATAACAAAGCCAATGATGCAGCCGCGGTTTTGCGCCAGTTTGGCGGCCAGGACGTAGAAACCCACTAGATTCCCAAAGGCAGGGGAAATCAACCCCCTGCCTTTTCTTTTATCTGCTCGTAAAGTGCTTTAAAGACGAGGGCGTCTTCCACCTGGCGATCATAGGATTCGCAGATAATGGTGGGGGTGAGGTTTCTTTCCACGATCAGCCGGGCCAGAAGGCTGAAATGGGGACCATAACCATCATCCAATGTGGTGCGGTGTCTCTTTTCCCCCGCTTTGGTAAATTCAATGGGACTGAAATGAATATGCAGTTTCTGAACCGCCTCTTTGCCCAACCGGCTTTCAACCAGATCCAAGACAGCCGCAAAATCCTCCACCGTTTTCAATGCCCCCTGGCTGGCCGCATGTAAATGGGCAAAGTCTACGGCTGGCACCACCCGGGGGTCCAGGGTACACAATTCCAGCACCTCCTCCAGGTTGCCAATTTGTGCCGGTTTACCTGCCGTTTCCGGCGCCACCCGGATATCCCCCAATCCCATGTCCTCTGCAACCGCCAGGATCTCCAGCAGTAGCTCCCTGGCCCTGGCCATGGCGCCGGCCCGGTCATTTCCTCCTCCCGTACCCGGGTGAAAGACCACCGGTGAAGCCCCCATCCACTGGGCGGCCTGCATGGATTTGAGCAAATGCATCTTTGTTTTTTCCCTGAAAACAGGGTCGGTAGTTCCTAAAGTGATGTAATAGGGGGCATGAATGCTTAAGAAAACCCCGTTTTCCCGGGCCACTTCTCCAAGTTTCCGGGCCGTAGTTTCTCCGATATGCACTCCCCGCACACACTGATATTCGTAGGCATTAAGACCCTGCACCCTTAACCATGCAGGCATGTCCAGGGAACTTTTATACCCCTGGGCCTGAAAGGACGGCGGATTTCCCGCCGGCCCGAAACGTATGCCCATCACAATATCCCTTCCCCCTGCTAAAGTCAACACTTCTCCTTGTAAAAAAGTAACAGCCAGTAATTTCGACAACGACCGCCTCTTTCCTCCTCAGGAAAAAGAAAACGACAGAGTTTAACGATTATTTATTAGAGGATTTTTACATTACAAGCAGAATTATACATTGCTTCCCTTTCGCAGTAAACTCTTGGTATTTGGGGGGAAAAGTTATGCTCAAACGGCTTATTTTTTTCCTGACCCTCTTTTTGTGTTTGTGTTTTTTTTACATAAAGGGATTGATAACGGTCGTACCCACATCCTGGTTAAAGGAAAGACAGGACTTTATAGTTTACCTGCAGGAAACAGAAGCCCGTACCCTGGACCCGGCGCGGGCAGACGACCTGGCTTCCGCCCGCGTACTGGCCAATATCTACGAGGGATTGGTACGGTTCAGGACAGGTACGGGAGTAGAACCCTGCCTGGCCACCCGCTGGGAAGTTTCCCGGGATGGGCGGCAGTGGACTTTCTATCTCCGGCCCAACGTAACCTTTCATGACGGCACTCCTTTTAATGCTGAGGCGGTAAAGTTTAATGTCGAGAGACTGCTTAATCAACAAAATTGCTATACCTACGCCACTTTTACTTACGGGATGGTCCAATCGGTAGAAGTAATAGACTCGTTAACTGTACGCTTTAATTTAAAATACCCTTACGCTCCTTTTCTTTATAACCTGGCCATGCCCGTGGCCGCCCCGATAGTCAGTCCCCGGGCGGTACAACAGTACAAAGAGGAATTCTGGAAACACCCTGCCGGGACAGGTCCTTTTATCTTTCAACAGTGGAAACAGAATAACGAAATCACTCTTGTGGCCAACCCCCGTTATTGGGGAGTTAAGCCGTCCACACCAGGAGTAATCTTCCGCACTGTTCCCGACCCGAACATGAGAATAAAACTCCTTTTATCTGGAAGCGCCCAGATCAGTGAAGGTATTCCTCCGCAAGAAGTGACGGCTTTAAAAGATAAGGGGTTCCGGATGATCAACACACCAGGTCTTGATATCAGCTACCTGGGCTTTTATACCAATAAGGGGCCATTTCGTGACGTAGCGCTGCGCCGGGTTGCCCGGCAGGCCTGTGACCCTCAGGCACTGGCGGAACTATTATTCCCCGGGCAAACAATCATGGCCAGAGGCCCCTTACCCCCTGGAACCCTGGGTTATGAACAAACTCCCGAACCATTGCGACCACAACCCGAAAGGGCCCGCCGGGAATTAATTGCCGCCGGCTACACCCCTGGATTGCAAATTACCCTTCTGGCCTATGCCAATCCCCGTCCCTATAACCCCGCAGGGGGAGAAAGGCTGGGCCGGGCCCTGGCCGAACAACTGGAAAGGGCCGGTTTTTCCTGTTCCATTAAGGTTTACCCCTGGGACGAATTTAAAAAAGCACTTTTCCGCCAGGAAGGAGACGCCTTTATTTACGGTTGGACGAGCGATAACGCTGATCCGGACAATTTCCTTTATACCCTTTTTTCCTCAGAACAAATTGCCTGCGGTCTAAATACCACCCGTTACCGTAACCCCCAGGTAGATACGCTGCTCATCACCGCTCAACAAACACTGGACAGCAGCCGTCGGGCACAGATCTACCGGGATGTTCTCCAGCATATCCGGGAGGATGTACCCATGGTATTTCTCCACCATAGTTTATACACCCTGGTTATGGCTGATAATGTTCAAGGAGTAATTATACGTCCCCAGGGGATACCTTATCTAGGTAATGTACAAATAGGTAAATAACTCAAAACTTTACAATACCTAAAATATACCAGTTATAAAGCTGGAATTTGGCAACCATACTATGGCTGAAAAGCACAATTATTTTGAGGGGGAGTATCAAATGCACCAGATCGTTCAAATGCAGCAGCAAATCCAAAGATTAAGGGATGAAGCAAGCTCTATCAGCCAGCTTTGCAACCAACTCCAGCAACAGCAGTTACAGCGCCTCACCTTTCTAGCCGGCCAGATGCAACAGGATCTGAATAGCCTGAGCAGTATGGCCCAACAAATCAGCTCCACAGTTCAGACCCAGGGTCAATTCGGACAAACCGCAGGCGGCTACGCCGCGCAATACGGTGTGGGACAGACAGGATTTGGCGGGTATGCCCAGGGTTATCAACCCTTCACCGGCCAGTACGGCCAGGCTGGCGAACAATTTGGCACCGCCCGCTTTGGAACTACCGGCACTGGGGGTTATAACATTAGCCAGTACGCAACACAGCCCACTACTTTCGGCAATGTCTCTGGATATGCCACCCAGGGCACTACCGGACAATTCGGTGGTTACCAGACCGGACAGCAGTTTGGTACCGCAGGACAGTACGGTGGCTTCCAACAGTCCGGCTTACAGGGCGGCGGATTCCAAGGTAGCATTTACGAGCAGGGTAACTACTCGCCAAACTATACCGGGGTCCTATCAAACGTATAAAATTGACGGTTTTTTGCCAACGGGGTCCTTAAAAAGGACCCCGTTGTTGTTTTTTACTACAAAAGTAGGATCTTTTAGACACCGTCTGCCCCTTAACAAATTTTCCTAAAAATGTATAATGGGTATAAGAAATGATTTTGGGGGGGAAATCTTAGTGAAAACACTGCGGGACGGTGCTTCTTACAGTCACCGGGAAGTGGTAGATTTGCTGGTGGAGTTTTCTGCCTTTAAAGACCGCGTAGAAAAAAAATTTAAAGACCTGGCTAAAGAGCTGGATGGCAAGAACAATGAACATGAATTGTGGGTAAACCTTTACCTCATTTCAACCGATTATGCCGAGGAGCAATACAATAAAAAGCAAAGACAGGAAGCCATGCAAAAGGTTTCATGAAAATACATCCCTACCCTCGCCGGGTAGGGCTTTGTTTCAAATACACACGCCCAGGAAATAATAAACCCGGAGGTGTGGAAATGTTCAAACAAGATATAAACAAAAGAAGGAATCCTTCCACATGGTGGGCTATACCTGTGGGTTTACTTATAGGTGCAGGCTGGCTGTCCATGGCAGCCTACTCCATCTACAGCCGCATCCAGCCTAAAGATTAACCACAGGCGTAGAGCGCCAATTTCTGCGACTCAGAATCCAAACCCCTTGTAACCGGAGCGGTTTCATGGTATAATGCAAATTGTCGTGGGGGCATAGCTCAGCTGGGAGAGCGCTAGAATCGCACTCTAGAGGTCGGGGGTTCGAGTCCCCTTGCCTCCACCATACAAATCAACAGTCACCTTAAAAATAACATCCACATTTTCGCGGGTTACCGTGACCCGTTCCACAAATTCCCCGATCAACCACCTGCAGGTATCGGGGTCTTTGCTTTTTAAAAGCCGCATATTCTCCCGGAGATATGCCGCGATGGCTTCTCATGTCGCCACGTTCTTCTGTTCCCTCAGGCGCAACTCCTGCAACTGCGCTTCCAGCGTGGCTTTTTGTGTTTCCAGGGACTTTAATCCCCTGGGCCACCTGCAGGAAACGCTGGATTTCCTCCGTGTGAGGTACTGGATTTAAGCGTGCCCCGGGCAAATCTGCCAGGTTGATAAAGCCGGGCCAGACCATCATCTCTAGCAAACAGGTGCTGCAAAATCTCGCCGTCCAAAGTAAATCAAGCACCGGGTATCACGGTTCTCCATTTTCCTCTTCCAGGATGAGTTCGGGCATGTCGTTTTTTGGTGAGTTGACCAACCTCGAAACGGGGTATATATGCAGCCTTCCCTCATAGGGGCGGAGAAGTTTTCTCAAGGTGTTGAAATCTCCGGCCTCAAGCCACTCCCCATATTCTTCCTCGACGCTGAGTATAACAGGCATCCTGCTGTGGATCTCCTTCATGGATTCGCTTGCCTCGGTCGTAATTATCGCGAAAGAAAAGACGCTTTCTTCTGAAGAATCCCACCTGTCCCAGAGGCCGGCAAAGGCAAACACCTCTTTATCGGGAAGCACTATCCTGTAAGGAGTGCTCCTTTTCCCCTCTCTTTTCCACTCGTAAAAACCGTCGGCAGGGACGAGGCATCTTCTTCGGAAGCGAAAGGAGTCCCTGAAAGCAGGCTTTGAAAGTACAGTTTCAGTCCGCGCGTTGACGAGTCTACTCCCAATTGAAGCGTCTTTCGCCCAGTGAGGAATAAGACCCCAGCGCATAACTTTGAGAAGCCGCCCAGATTCCCCTCCGACAATCACAGGGACGGCCTGCCCTGGCGCAATGTTGTACCTGGGAAAGTACGGAATACTGCAGGGAACGCGGAAGGTTTTGCTGATTGCTTCCGGAGCAACAGTTAAGGTAAAGCGACCGCAGATGATGAACACCCCCGTCCTGACCCCAATCTGATGCAAGTAAACGGCGAATATCTGGGCCGATACCCGGCAGTAGCGGGCCATGAATGTGTCCAGTATTCATTGTGCAGGCTCCAACAGGTCATGTCGGAGCCGACGGCTACCTCCTTCACCGTCTGGCCGGCCCGGCACCCTACACGGGGGAGGCCCACATCTTCCCGGTTCGGACCCCCGGCTGTCGGGCCGCTTCCCGGCGTTTTTCCGTCCCTCGGACTTTCGCCCTCGGGCGCATATAACCACCAGGTCCATCCTGCCTTCGCGGGCCATTTTGAAGAGCCGGGCCAGCCTCTGCGCTTTTCATCTAATTATTCGACCTGAGCCAGAAGCACCCGGTCGTCATCAAATACATCCCCACTGCTTTGCGTGAACTTCTTGATCAGGTCAGGCACGGAGAGACGTTGCTTTTCATGCGGCCCGACATCTAATATAATTTTCCCCCGGTGCATCATTATCAGCCGGTTACCGTAACGCAAGGCTTGCTCCATATTGTGCGTAACCATCAGGGTTGTTAGTTTATTGGTTCTTATTAACCGGTCTGTAATATCCATTATTAAACGGGCGGCCTTCGGGTCGAGCGCAGCGGTATGTTCGTCCAAGAGCAACAGCTTGGGCTGTACAACGGTTGCCATAGCGAGAGCCAGGGCCTGCCGCTGGCCACCGGAAAGAGTGCCCACCGGGACCTTCAAGCGGTTCTCCAGGCCCATACCAATTTGTGATAAGGCATCTTTGAAGGCCATCACACGGGGCCCGGTAACAGCCCGTGATAACCCGCGGCGCTTACCGCGCATAAAGGCCATAGCAAGGTTTTCTTCTACGGTCATATCGGCCGCCGTGCTGGCAAGGGGATTCTGGTCAATGTACCCTATAGAACCCGCCCGGCGATATTCCGGCTGATCGGTTACGTCCTTACCGTCCAGTTCTATCCGTCCCTCGTCAACTTCTATGACACCGGCAATGACGTTCAGCAGGGTAGATTTGCCTGCACCGTTGCTACCGATAACAGTAACAAAATCACCCGGCCGGATATGCAAATTTATGCTATCCAAAGCTTTAACCTGATTAGGTGTGCCGGCGAAAAAATATTTACTTGCGCCCTTCAGCCGAATCATCTTGTCACATCCCGCCCACCGGCTTTGTTCTCAAAAAGATTAAGCATGGCCTGATGCCAGCGAAAGACTGTGCTGCCGTTAAGCAGTCCGTTTTTACGCTTTTTGTATTTTAGCAGAGGAATACTTAAGGCGGCCAGCACCAGCACAGCAGTAATAAGCTTGAAATCGTGTGCCGGGAAACCCAAACGCAGGGCCAGGGCTAGAACGCCGCGATAAAAGATGGAACCTAAAATGACCCCGGTTAAAAGCCACCCGACGCCGCGCCTGCCAAAAAGGCTTTCACCGATAATTACCGAGGCTATGGAAGCCACCAGAACCCCGATACCCATTCCTACGTCGGCAAAACCCTGCACCTGACAGGCCAGAGCCCCTGAAAGCGCTACTAAACAATTGGATATGACGAGGGCTATCAGCTTGGTATTATCTGTATTAACACCCAGGTTGCGAATCATGCGTTCGTTATTTCCCGTGGCCCTGATGGCCAGACCCAGGTCAGTAGCGAGGAACCATCCCATTATGAGCCTTAAAACCAGAACTACAACTGACAAAATCAGGATGACAGCAATATGGTTTTGTATTGACGTCAACTGGCTCTGGGAGATACCGATCCATCCCAGTACTTGCCCGTAAACGTTATCATAGGACAAAAGGGGGGTATTAGGCCGCCCCATAAGCCGCAGCATAATGGTATAAATGGCGCTGGTGGTTATAATACCGGCCAGGATGTTATTGATCTTTAACCTGGTGTGCATCAAACCGGTGGCCGCTCCTGCTAAACCGCCCGCCAAACTGCCCAGGATCACGGCATGAACGGGACTAATACCAGATACGACCGCCGTGGCAGTCACAGCGGCCCCGAGGGGGAAGGTGCCCTCGACCGTCAGGTCGGGAAACCCGAGCATTATAAAGGTCAAGAGCACTCCCATTGCCATAAAGGCGTATATTAACCCTTGCTCCAGAGCATTAATCAGAACATTTTCCAAGGCCCTCACTGCTTTCCGCCAGCACACATACTCTCCAATTATTTAACCACATCTTATTTAATAACATCGTCAGCGCGATTGAGCAGGGATTGAGGAATTTCAAGACCTATAGCGTCAGCCGCCTTCTTATTAATCAACAGGGTGCGCTTGCGAATTTCTTCCGGCGGGATGCTACCCACTTTTTCGCCACGCAAGACACGCGCCATCAATTCAGCACCCTGGCGGCCGCAGTCGTATTCATCATTACCAATGGTAGCGACGGCACCGGCTTTTACCGATTCGGTGTCACCGGTAAAGAACGGAATCTTATTATCCCGGCATACCTTAATAACCGATTGCACTGCCGACATTACCGTGTTATCCTGCGGCATAAAAACTGCATCCACACGGCCTACCAGCGACTGTGCCGCCATCTGGACTTCGCTACTGCTGCTGACCGTGCCTTCTATAACTTTCCAGCCCTTGCCGGCCACGTACTCCTTGATGAGATTTACATTCCGAACCGAATTGTCTTCACTGGGGTTATACATTACACCGAGGCGTTTTATATTCGGTACCATTTCTTTAATCAGGTCCATCTGCTGCACTATCGGGTCGTTACTGGCTACACCGGTAATATTAGTACCGGTCGGTTCCCCGACGGCTTTAATCAGGCCCGCTTTTACCGGATCGGAAACGGCAATGAAGACCACCGGAATACCGGTACCCTTGGTAGCCTGGGCGGCAGCCTGCGAACTGGGTGTAGTAATGGCCAGAATGGCATCTACCTTATCGGCGACGAACTTATCGGCAATCGTTTTGGTCATATTGAGGTCGCCCTGTGCGTTTTGAAAATCAAACTTAACGGTTTTACCGTCAATAAAGCCTTCTTCCTTCATCTGGTCAACAAAGCCCTGATAATCAAGGTTCAGGGCCGGGTGGGATACAAGCTGTAAAATACCTACAACCGGAATATCTTTCTGCCCTTTCTGCTCTTCTGGTGCGCTTTTACTTTGTTGTCCACACCCGGCAGCGAAAAGGAATAATCCCAAACACATTATTAAAATCATTAACTTCTTAAGCATCAACTATACCCCCTGTAAACAACCTGTAATGTAAAAATAATTTATAGTTTACGTCCTTTTTGCCGGCTTGCCTCTCGCCTGTAACTCCGCTCATCTCCCCCTTTCTTAAAAACTAACAGCCGCCGCCCCAGTGAGCGCCGGCCATTAAACCAAATCGTCTCACCTCATCTCAACAAAACTATCTCCCCCGGCAAAGGGCTCTCTTCTAAAACAATGTAATTAATAAAATAAATTATTAAAGCCCAGAGCTTACTACGATTATACCCACCGAAAACTAAAGTGTCAACGATCCTTTATTACCTGGCCCGTATCAAGTTCAAGTTTAAATTAAATTATTTTTGGTAAAAAAGTAGTACCACCCTTTATCGTTCAAAAGCTAAAACCCGGGCGAAAAAGTCGGCCACCATATCTCCAACCTTCGCCTCGTATCCCCACCAGAAGTGATCAACCCCGGGAATCAGCTCAACAATCTTTGGTTCGGCCATACCGGCAGTTTCCTCTAAAACCGAGGAAGGGGAAATTATGTCATCTTCCGCCCCGGTAACAATCAACTTCGGTTTAGCGCATTGCTTAAGCACGTTGGCAGGGATAACAGGGGAAACGGCCGCAATGGCCCGGACTACATCACTGGTCTCTCCAACTGCCAAGGCCACCATCCCTCCGAAGGAATAACCCATGATGCCGATCCGCGACGGGTCGATTTCCTCCCGGTTTGCGAGCAATAAAAGGGCCGCCCGCGCGTCTTCTTGTTCCCCGATCCCGTTAGCAAAGCAGCCCTGGCTGCGGCCCACACCGCGAAAGTTGAAACGCAGGCTGGCTATTCCATTACTGGTCAATGCCCGGCTAACGGCGAGGATGACGTTGTTATTCATGCTTCCACCGTAAAGGGGGTGAGGGTGACAAAGCACTACCCCGGGAAAGGGACCAGGAACAGGCGGCAGGTCCAGGCAGGCTTCCAGTACCAGGCCGGAGCCAGGCAGATCAATTTGTATTTTTCTCATATAGTCACTTCCCTATAGACGCGAAATACCTGTAAAAAATAAAACGGCCATCTGAGGCTTAACCAAAACGAGGGGAAATCCCTAATTTTTTTCAATTATGACCTCTGCGCCATCCTCCACTTGACGCAGGTCCTCAAGGTTGCCCTCGACACGCCCAAAGACGTTCACCGGGCTAGCTGCCCGGATCTCTTCCCCCTCGCTGATTGGGGTCGGCCCGAAAAAAATGCAAAATGCATTACCCGCCGGCCAGTAGCCAAGATCCCCCCTGGACACCAGATCAGAGGCTCCCCGTTCCAGCGGAGCGTTTACCGGAATGGAAAAGTAAATTTCCTCTCCCCAACGGCTGGCTCTACCCTTTATGGGTAGGGCTTCCTGGATTAAGCGTCCCGTCGGGGTGTTGTAAATTAAGGCGGGCCAGGATAAGGTTCCTGATCTAATTGTCACTTTCAAGCTTCACCCCTCCTTTTCACCATTCTATATCAAATTAATGATCATCCTCAAGGACGAGATTGCCTTCGCGAAAAACCAGGGGAGCCGGCGGTCCAACAACCTCAATATCCGTCCTCTGGCTCAGCTCCCCGGCCAGGCTTTCGGTAACCCACAGGTACTCCAGTTCAAGGGTGTTCTTGATCAGGGCCCCTTGCAAATGATCAACGGCCTCGCCTGCAGTAAGGCTCGCCAGCGCCGCCTCTATGGCCGACCGGTCGTCGGGCATAACGATCGGAAGCATGGCCCGCTGAACGTTTCCGCTGGTGATGCAGTTAAGATAAGTGGTCTTGCGGTCCATTTTCTCGACCAGCCGCCTGGTGGTGATATCCGCCAGACCGATCCCTGTAGCATTACCGTGAGAAGCCGCGGTCAAATCGAGCACGACAATCCGGGCAATGAAGGGGCTGTGGGGCTCGGGCACCCCGATCATCCTGGTTCTCCCAATCACATTGGTATCCATACCCGTGCCGCTGATATTTTTGCCCATTTCCCTGACAATCAAAAAGTCCAGCCTGTCTACCGGCAGGCGGGGCATCAGGCGGTAGGCCTCCGTTAACAATCGCTGTTCCATTTCTAAAAGTTCCCCTGGAGCCGCCGCCTGGATAATAGCCGTATCATCGTAACTGTTTTCCACTATACCCACCCCGGCCCAAACCTTACCCGAACGGATAAAAACTTGACCGATATCTATAAGCGTACTGGCTATCTCCTCCGGCCTCACCCGGTGGATAAAGGAGGCACCTTTTACCTTACCCAGCCCCACGGCCATCATCTTCATCAAGCCGCTCTCCACAGGTCCGTGAAAAGTGGTGTGGGGTTTAATGCGGTTGCATACGATGATCCCGTCGGCGCCCCAGGCATTCACGTCACAGAAGGCTTTTATCCCCCGGGGGGTTTCACCTATCTCCACCACTTCCGCCGCGGTCAATACCGGGCACCCCAATGTTTCCCCGGTGATCCCCAGGCTGGCCAGAACCTGTTTCTGCCCCTGGGCCGTACCTCCACCGTGGCTTCCCATGGCACCGACAACAAAGGGCTCCGCTTTAGCCGCCCTGACCACTTCTACCAGGGCGCTTAATATTGTCGTGATATTTTTAATGCCGCGGCTTCCCGCCGTGATGGCAACCCGCTGCCCGGGCCTGACCATTTCCCGGAAATTGATCCTGTCCATCTCCTCCAATACCCGGACCCGGATGTCCGGTACCACCGGGCGGGGGAAGATCTGCCTGATTTTAACAAAGCGAAGGTGGTTCACAAGGTTCACCCGGCCTTTGACACAAGATTAATTTTTTCCTGTACCCCCAGCAAAGCCACACAGTAAATATACAATAATGATTATACTCCCCAAAAGGCAATTCTGGCCAGACCGCGAAACCCTTTACTTGTCAAAAGCAGGTCCATTGGGCTAAAATAGGGAAGGTAGTCAAGCATATGCTTAAGCGCAGCGGTAAAAAGTCAAGTACTTTTTGAAGGGAAATTGGAAAAAATTTTTGGGGTTAAGTCGTAAAAAGGCAACAACAAACCAGGCCCAG
>NZ_JAUSUX010000025.1 GCF_030813795.1 Desulfofundulus luciae
GGCCAGCCCAGTAGCTCATCTAAAAAGAAGCTGGTTTCCCCGGTTTTTTTGTTTTTGTACAGGCGCCTTTTGTAGAGAAATTCCCCAAAGGTGCTGATGGCTGTTTTATCCCGAAACCCGACCACCTTCCAGGTGCTCCGGTCACGTTCATTCATCAGGTGGGTATGTATAAAAAGTAGCGCGGGAACGAAGAAGAAACTCCTTTAATCTTTAAAACGGATAGTACAATTATGCAAAACGCCTTTTCCGCATCAGGCAAACCCAGGCTCTGGGCGGGTTTGGGTGGTTAGATCCAAAATGGCTTGAAACGAGCGAAAGGATTTCGAAGTAGGGCTCCACAGAGTTAACAATATCTCTGGCAGTCCTCTGTGGTGGACCTGGACCATCACGTCGTTCATCGGCGTTGCCAATAATACTCAGCCACAGGCCATCTTCTTCTAAATGGACAGCTACATTTTCAGCAAAGCTCTTCCGTTCTTCATCCGAATTTAATGAATGAAAACAACCCCTATCAAATGCAAAGCCAAATGGCGCCCCTTCAATCTTGTTTGTAAGGAAGTCAATCACAATAAAAGTACATTTGACATCAGCTTTTGAAGCTTTCTCTATAGCTCTTTGTATTGCAATTTCGGATTTGCCCACCCTTGAGGGCGGGCTGAAGCGACAGGGAGACCTTGACCCGGGAGTTCCACCCGGTGCGCCTACGGAACGATTATCCGTTCCCGTACTCCAGGCGCCTTCGTGGCTACATTATAACATATCAGCGGGAAGAAAATGGAGAGGATTATACACCGAAATCAACAAAATTGGCTAACTTTTGTTATTAATAAAGAGGGTACGTGCTATGGATACCTTTTTCAAGTTCATAGAAGTCTTTGCACCCATCAATTAATTTAACCAGGCCGGTGACGAAAAAAAGGACTGCACCCACTATTTGGCGAATATTTAGCATGAGACCTCACACTCCTTTAGCTTGACTTTTGGTGTTTTTTTGGGGCGAGGTCTCATTTCTTTTTCAGGGAGCTGATCCCCTTCTGGTGCCTACTGAAATTTTACAAGGCCCTCCGGGTTGCCGGTATCAACCCGTTTTCGCCCGCCTTTGGAACAGTTCCGGGATCGTAGTGGGCGATCACCATCATGGCCCCATCCCACACCCCGCGGCAGTACGGGTCGTCCCTGTAGTGTCGCAGGCGGGACTTGAGTTCGGCGACAATCTCTTCCATGTCTTTCCCCATCCGCCACGTCACCCTTCCCTTGAAGAAAAGAAAGGCCGGGTTTTCGTAACCCGACCTTTAATCTTTCTGAATTAACTCAACTGCTTTCTTGATAACCGCTTCCGAAAGGCGGAAGTTTGTTTTAATTAAGGACTCCACGGCGTCGATTGCTTCCTGTTTCGTTAAGATTCCTTCTTTTGTGGGCCCGCACCAATAGGCCTAGGGTTCCCGCCACCTCGACACCGGCACTCAATGCAACTTTGCGTGCCTTTTTGTCGTCGGTAAGGATCGCCTTCGCACCGGTTTCTTCAGCAAGAACAATGCACTCACATTCACCCCTGCCTCTTAAATCCCCCTGGAGAAGACGCACCATTTTCTGGTTATTGATGCTTTTAACTTGCAACCAGCCCAAATTTACCGCTTCAGTTATTTCCCTGCTCCCGTGAAGGCCCTTTAGCGCCTCCTGGTACACGGCTTCCGGAATAATAGCCGAACCCCAGAGTCTTCCCAAAAGCCATAGAAGCCCGATCCGACCCAGGGCGATTAAAACGGTAGTGTCACTCACCACTACCATATCTTAATCTCCCCAGGGTCTCCAGGTCGTTTGCCAGGTCTTGTTCGTCGTAGTCCAGGTTAACTCCAAAATCGGCCAGCGTTTCCAAAAAGGAAGAGTAATCCGTACCCGAAAGTTCCACTGCCTTACCCAAAGATATTTTTCTTTCCGCATAAAGGGAAACGGCCAGCCGTTTCATGATCTCCCCGGCAAGGTTGCGCCGAACGCCCAAAACATCCTGTATTTCCTCCGGTATCCGCAAAACCACTTCTCTCACCTTAACCACCCCCGGAAGTATTATACCCCGGAGAAAGGCCGCCTTTCCAGCGTTTTCGGCCACGAAAATACTCCTTTCTTCGCAGGGAGAAAAGGCCGGGGTAAAACACCCGGCCAGTGGTCTCCCACTTCTCTTCCCTAAACTCCTGCCTCTTCGGGCAGCACCAGCGGGACACTTCTCACATACAGCACATCCGGGTCCAGGTCGGCCCCGTTGTCGCCCTGCTATACCCACTACCTGCCACTGCTCAAGCAAAAACCAAACTATGTGCTGCATACTCTGCCTTTCCGGCAGCAAAAAATACGAATACTTACGGAACCGCCCCTAAGCCTTCCCGGAAGTTTAAAAACCCGCAAACCCTTGATTTTACGGGCTTGCGGGTTTTATCCTGGTGCGCCTGGCAGGAATCGAACCTGCGCAAGACCCGGCTCCGGAGGCCGGCGCTCTATCCGCTGAGCTACAGGCGCATTTAAACAGCTGCACATGTTATTATATCAAAACCACGAAAAAATGCAATAGTAAATTCTTTTACATAATATGGACCATACCGGCCCCCTTTACGGCAAATCCAACCGGGCTATAATTGATTTCAGCGTCCGGGCGGAATGATGTAAAGCTTCTTCCTCCTGGGGAGCCAGGGGCACGGCCAGCACCCGCACCCGGCCCGTCCGGTTTACAATGGAAGGGAGGCTGAGACAAACGCCAGTGATCCCGTATTCGCCATCCACCAGGCCGGATACTGTGAGGATGGAGTTTTCATCCCTTAAGATGCTTTCGCAAATTCGTTTCACCGCCAGGCCAATGGCATAACAAGTGGCCCCCTTCCGGGCGATAACCTCATAGGCCGCATCCCTCACCCGGCGGGTGATTTCATCGGGATTGAGGCAGGGAACACCGCGCCAGCAGCAGAACTCCTGCACCGGAATGCCGGCAATGTTGGCCAGGCTCCACAGGGGTACTTCCGTATCTCCGTGTTCCCCGACCACATAGGCATGAATGTTCCGGGGTTCCACCTGGCAGAATTGACTGAGCAGATAGCGGAAACGGGAGCTGTCCAGGACCGTGCCGGAACCGATTACCCGGTTGGGAGGCAGGTTGGTCAAACGCAACGCCGCGTAGGTAAGGATATCCACCGGATTGGTCACCATCAGGAGTACACCGTCCCCCTCCATAGGCATGAGGCGGGGTAGAGTATCCTTCAGGATGGCAAAATTACGCTGTACCAGGTCCAGGCGCGTTTCGCCGGGCTTCTGGTTGACCCCGGCGCAAAAGATGATGATATCGGCATCGCGGCAGTCCTCATATTCGCCGGCGTAAATGCGAATGGGTTTGATGAACGAAGCACCGTGGGCCAGGTCCATGGCCTCCCCCTCGGCCCGCTCCCGGTTGCTATCCACCAGCACCAGTTCGCTGACCAGGCCGCTCATCATCACCGCGTAGGCGGTGGCGGACCCGACCGCACCAACTCCCACCACTGCTATTTTGCGCTTATCATTTACAGGCATCCGCTTCCCCTCCCCCCTTATTCTCCCCCCTTCCAGAAAAAAATTATCCCCAATATCTTCTGGGGAGCATTTACTTCATCCACTCATAGCCGGTATCGCCAGGGACTATCTTATTTTCTCCCCACACTGCATGATGCACATTCCGGGCGCATTTTTTCCCGGGGAAAAACATGTACTAAAGCCGGTCTTCCTGAACCGGAAGCCCTTTGAATACAGTCAAAAAGCTGTTCTTTCGTGCGGGGCAAGGGTAAACCCTCAGGAAGCCATCCCCTGCGGCTCAGTTGCTCATGGATCTCCACCAGCCAGGGACGGGTTAAATCACTCTGTTTCAAAAGCCGCTCATCGCGAAAAACCTCTTCGGGCAAACCTTCCCCCACCACGGTGCCGCGGCTCATCACAAACACATAATCGGCCCAGGAATAGGCCAGGTCCACATCGTGGGTGGCCAGGATAACGGTAGTACCCTGCTGGTTGATGCGGTCAAATAGTTCCATTACCTGGGCAGTATGTACGGGGTCCAGCCCGGCGGTAGGTTCATCGCAGATCAGCACACTGGGCTCCATGGCCAGAACACCGGCCAGGCAGACCCTTTTTTTCTGGCCGTAGCTTAAAAGGTGGGTGGGCCTGTCCCTGAGGTCGGCAATTTCCGTGGCCGCCATGGCGTTTTCCACGCGGCGGGCCACCTCCTCCTCGGGCAGCCCCAAATTTAAAGGGCCAAAAGAAATTTCCTGGACCACGCTGGCCGAGAAAAGCTGGGTATCTGGGTCCTGAAAAACAATGCCCACATTTTTACGCAACTGCATCAGCGAACGGTGATCGTACCGCACTTCCCGGCCAGCAAACAACACCCGGCCCCGCCCCGGGCGCAGGATGCCGTTAAAGTGAAGGAAAATGGTGGTCTTCCCGGCCCCATTGGAACCCAGCACCGCCACCTTCCTTCCTTTTTCAATGGCCATAGTGGCTCCCCGCAGGGCGGTCGTACCATCGGAATAGACAAAATGAATATCACGGGCTTCCAGAATAAATTCCTTCAAACAGGCCACCTCCAGCTCACCAGAACCAGAACCAGCAGGATAAAATCTACAAGGGCAATAAGGGCCAGATTTTTCCTGGATACCGGGCGGGGGTCTTCCCACATCCTTATCTCTCCCGTATAACCCCTGGCCAAAAGGGCGGTGAAAAGGGCCTGGGAGCGGTAACATGACTTGACAAAAAGGTTGGATACCAGTTGAGCCAGGGAACGATAGGACGCCTCCAGACTGGCATAGCCACAGCGTGAGGTCTGGGAAATGTACATTCTACCGGCTGTTTCCATGATTACGAAGATAAAACGGTAGACCAGGCCCATCAATTCAATTAATAAGGCAGGCACCTTTAACCGGCGCAGGACAGAAATGATCTCCACCATGGGGGTGGTTAGAGATAAAAAGTAAAGGCAGGATACGGCCCCCAGAGATTTGGTAAAGAGCAGGCCGGCATGATAAAGGCCCGGTATGGTTACACCCAGGGTGATCCCCCAGATAACGAGCCCGTACACAGCCGGGTCGGGTTCCCGGGAGATGGTCAGGGTGATGGCCAGCAACCCGGCCACCAGAAAACCCAGGGGCAGCAGCAAAAGTTTGAAGTAAAAGCGGGCCGGTATGCGGGCACCCAGGATTATGGCCGCCGCCGTCAGACCGGTGATCAGGGCAGGTACCAGTATGCTTGAAGCCGCCAGGCAGATGCCCATGGTAAGCATGGCAAAGGCAAATTTTTCTCCGGGATGAACATGGCGCAGGCTGCTGGTATATGCATACTGGTCAATTTTAAACACCAGTATCTCTCTCCTCTAACAACTCCCCGGTTTGCTTTTGCTTGACGTGGTTCCCTCTCCATCCGCGGTAGAATCCTATGAAATAGCCGATAAATCCGGCACCCAGCGCTGCCTGCAGGGCAAAGAGCAAGCTTTCGATTTCTCCGCTGGGTGGCTCCCACACGGATTCAAACCACGGCTGGTAATCTGGGTGTAATTCTCCAATGATTTTCTCTGCCTGGCCATCGGCACCCCCAAATTCAGCATTTTTATTCACCACCAGGGGAAAGACAGCCAGCACCAGGACAATGAAAATCAAAAACAGGTTTTTCACACCAGTTCTCATCCTTATACCTCCCGGGATAATACTCGTAATTGTTCCAGTTCACGGCGGTTGTGAGCAACCAGGAAGTTAAAAACAATGATGGTGAGAATCCCCTCGCTGATGGCCAGCGGCACCTGGGTTATCGCAAAGATACCCATGAACTTAACCATGGCTGCTACCACCCCGCCATGGGAAGCGGGAAAGGCCAGAGCCAATTGTATGGATGTGGTAACATAGGTTAACAGATCTCCTAAAAAGGCAGCCACAAATACCGAAAGCCACCGGGGCATGGCCAGCCTCTGGCCCAACCGGAAAAGAACATAGGCCGCCAGGGGGCCCACCACCGCCATGGAAAAGGTGTTGGCCCCCAGCGTGGTTAAACCACCGTGAGCCAGCAGGACTGCCTGAAAGAGCAATACGATGCAGCCCAATACGCTCATAGCCCATGGTCCGAAAAGTATGGCCCCCAGCCCGACGCCGGTGGGATGAGAACAACTGCCGGTAACAGAAGGAAGTTTCAAAGCCGAAAGGACAAAGGCAAAGGCACCAGCCAGCCCCAGGAGCATTTTCACACCTGGGTCAACCTTTACGGCTTTTTGAATGGACAGGATACCTGCAACAAGAAAGGGTAAGGTCAAAACATACCAGAAAAGGCACCACTTTAAGGGAAGAAACCCCTCCATTATGTGCATGGCCCAGGCATTTTGCTGGGGAAAGAACAGGAAAAGAAGAAAGAGAATGGATAAAAGGACCCACGTATTCTTCCTCATAAAAATACCTCCCTTAAGAAATAGGGTCACCCGGCAAACGGCCCGCCCAACCAGTACAAAGAAAACCCCCCGACCCGGTGCCGGGGGGTAATGTAACCGTGTGAACACAAAAAGGACATGCTCCACCGCTCCCCCGGTACAGATAATGAGGAGTGGAATAGGCATGTCCTCTGCTGCCCTCAGGTCATAGCCCCCTCAAGTCACCCAGAGCTTCCTTAAAAAAGTTGAAGGGGCTCCCCGGACAGTGGACCACATCACCCTTTAAGCTTTATCCCTCGGGATAAAGCACCTATTCCTGCAATCTGGCATTTTTAAAAAACTAACAACCCCTGCGTGTCCGGGTGCAGGGGTAAAAGCGTCCATACTCTAACATCTTTCACCTCCCCATGGACCGTAGGTACAAACGGTGAAAAGGAACGGGCAGGTTTCCTGGCTCATGGATCACTGCCCCACCACGCCTTCCCAACCCAGCATTCACCAGCGACATCGGTTAAACCATACTGTTACATTTTCCCTGCTGAACAAGCGTGTCATTGGATATAGCCGCTCATCCTCATCAGTGAGTGCTGGGCCAGTGGCTTTGTGTGGCGGGCTCCCCATTCACAGTGGCGGCACCGCGTCAGATTTTCACTGACTTCCCTCTATCCTTGCCTTTTGCGGCAGGGAGCACCCGTTCACTTTATTCAATTGCCTAAATTATAACACAACAGGTATACGCTGTCCAGAATTTTTCCCGCCCACAAACTGCCAAAACTTCAGTCTCAGAACCCCTTCGCAAAATTGCCGGTAAAAACGGCATTGCCTCCCCGCGCCCCAAAATATGGAAGACCTGGCCTTTTAGCGCAGGTCCTCCAAAGGCTAAATAAAGAGGTTTACATTGGCCTCGTCGGCTTCGGCCAGGTAGGTGGCCACCCCGGCAAACTCCAGGCCGTCGATGAGTTCTTCTTTCCTTATGCCCATCACGTCCATGGACATGGTACAGGCAATCATTCTTATACCCTGCTCCCTGGCTAACCGGATAAGTTCCGGAAGGGGGGTAACATTTTGCTGCTTCATTACGATCTTCATCATTTTTGCACCCAGGCCGCCGAAATTCATCTTCGATATCCCCAGCTTGCCGGCACCCCTGGGCATCATCCAGCCGAACAGCGCCTGCAAAAAACTCTTCTTTACCTTAACCTTCTCCGGCCTTCTCAGGACGTTTAATCCCCAGAAGGTGAAAAACATGGTCACCTCGTCACCCATGGCAGCAGCTCCATTGGCAATGATAAAGGCGGCCATAACCCGGTCAAGATCACCGCTGAAGACGATGATGGTCTTTTTCATGTGCCTGCACCCCCGTGCCTTATTTTAGTTAACCGGCAAGTTGAGGACAAAAGATGTGGAACCGGTGTTTTTCTTCCAGCATAAAGAGGACCTTCATCCTATCCCCCGCAGTAGGCCTGTACCAGGTAGCTGGATATATCCTCCACCTGTATTTCTCCACCGGCTGCTTTTTGCAAATTCACCAGGCAGATCGGGCACATGGTCACCGCCCTGAAAGAAACCTTCTTGATTTGATCCACCCTTTTTTTAGCATTTTCTTTTGCCTTCCTGGGGAACAGAGATTCGGCAGGCCCGCCGCAGCAGAAGGTGAACTTTCCGGAATCCACAGGTTCCCTTAAGTCAATGCCCGCTTTATCCAGCAAAGTTCTCTGCTCCTGCAGCACGTTCTCCTGCCTGGCATATAAACATGAGTCGTGGACGACCGCTTCCAGGCGGAGCTCCTTTCGGGGCTTCAGGTCCCGCTCCACCAGCACTTCCAGGTAGCTTTTTACCTGCAGGTCATATCCTTTGATCAGGTTAGGGTACACGGAACGAAGCATATGGGTGGTGTGGGGGTCAACGGTGATGACCTTTTTGACCCGGTATTTTTTAAAAACATCCATTACTCTACGGGCGTGGGCCTCCAGGACATCGTCCACTCCCAGGTCATAAACAAGCGCCCCCGAGTACAGGTCTTCTTCGTACAAATAACCGAACTCAACTCCCGCCCGCCTTAAAAGCCGTGCGATATTGACCAGTATTCTGCCGCAGGACTCCTGCATGTTTCTGGACGGTACGGCCAGAAGACCCGCTACATTGATAAACCTGTTGATGACCCTTCCTACCTTTACAAAGTCAGCGATCCATGAATCCTCAATCTTTTCCTGGACCTTATTCAACGCCTCGATGTAGGGAATGAGCTGATACATCCTGCCGGTATAAAGGATGGTTTCCCCACCCCTGGTCAGCCCCAGACCCCTGGCCCATGCGCTTGCACTTTTATCCGGAACGGGCAGCACGGATTTTCTAATCCGCAGGTTATCCGCCAGAATGCCCACGGTATCGCCAATCGGTAACGGCATATTACCATTCTCCTTAAATTTTGAAAACTTTCTTATTCATGTAGCAGCGGAGAAAACGCACATTTTCCGCTATATGCACCTGTGCCGGGCAATTAACTTCGCACAGCCTGCACAAAAGGCAGGAATAAATGGTCTCTACATTTTCCAGCACCCTGTCCTTCACGCCCAATAACACGTAGCGGAACAGTTTCCGGGGGAGGAGTTCAATGCCCATGGGGCATACCGCACTGCATACCCCGCAGTTCATACAGGCAGAGGCATCAAACCGGCCAGACCTTTTAACCTCCTCAACAAAGTCGGGATTTACCAGTGCCATCAGCTCTCCTCCTTGATTACCGCCCTGTACTTGTAATAGCCCTCGTCGGTTAACTCGTCCTCACATAAATGGCCGTATTTGCGCATGCCCATGACCCAGAACATGACTTCATGGCAAGGATAACCCACTGCTTCCGCTATTTCCGGAACGGTTTTGGGACCGTCCTTCAGGACATCGAGGATCTTATCCCTCATCAGCATTTCTTCCCTGACGACTTCCCTGACGTCTCTCACCCTGCCGTTCATCAGCATATCTCCTTTACCAGAGCATCAATCATGGACTTGATCTGTGCGCCTGTATAACCCCTGAGATTGAGGGCATCCCGGGAACAGGTTGGAACGCAGCCGCCGCAGCCCTTGCAGACCGCTTCGTTTACCCGGGCCACTTCCCTGCCCCGGTATTGCTCTTGTTCAATGGCGGAGTAAGGACAGGCCTGGGCACACACCCCGCACCAGGTACACAGCTGGGGATCCACGGCGGCAATGAGCGGCTCAAGCTCAACATAGCCTTTTTTGAGGATGGAAGCGCTCTGGGCAACCGCCGCCAGGGCGGAGGCCACGCTTTCGGAAGAGTTCTTGGGACCCTGGCAGGCACCGCAGATGAACACGCCGTCCACCACCGTTTCCACCGGACGCAGTTTGGGGTGTATCTCGTTGAAAAACCCGTCCCTTCCCACGGGCAGCTTCAAGATATCCACCAGCTTCCCGTTCTTTTTGGGGACCATGCCGGTGGCCAGAACCACAACGTCGGCCCGTATTTCAAACTCTTCTCCAGAGGTCAGCAAATCCTTAACGGTCACCTTTAATTTCCCGTTCCCACCCTGTTCAACCCTGGGAGGCTCGCTTGCGTCAAACTTAAGAAAGGTGGCCCCCCGCTTTAATGCCTCCCTGTAAAGCAGCTCAAACCTGCCGTAGGTCCGCATGTCCCGGAAAAGGTGAAACTGATGAATTTCGGGGTTCTTTTCAAAAGCCAGATTGGCAGCATGAACCGTCGCATTACAGCAGTAACGGGAGCAATAACGATTGGCGTTTTCCATATCCGTACCCTGCCTGCTTCCGACGCAGTAAATGTAGACCACGTCCTTTATTTCCCTGCCGTTGTAAACCAGCCTGCCGCCGGAATTGTCCAGGAGCTCCTGGAATGCGGCAAGGGTCATTACGCCCTCCAGCCCGTAACCGTACTCACCTTCCCGCGGTTGATAAGGATCAAAACCCGTGGCCACAATGATTGCTCCCACCCGCACACCAATATCGCTTTCCGCAGGCTCTTTTATTCTTATCCTTACGTGGAAGTCCCCCATGCTTCCCGATTTTTCCACCACCTCGGCATTGGTGAAAAGAGTAATGCTTTCTCTCTTTTTAACCTCGTCAAGCAACTGATCAATTAACTCCCGGCCCTTCTTCCCGTGGGGGTACATCTTTCCAAACCGGGCAACCCATCCGCCCACAACCGGAGCCCGCTCCACCAGGTAAACACAGATGCCGATGTCCGCCAGCCCAATGGCCGCCCGCAGGCCCGCTATCCCCGCGCCAATAATCAATACCCCGGGTACCGTGTCAATTTTAACGGGTTGAAGCGGCTCGGTTAAATTGGTCCTGGCAATCCCCGCCCTTACCAGCCTGATGGCCTTTTCGGTGGCTCCTTCCCTGTCACCGGTATGGGCCCAGGAGCACTGCTCCCTGATATTAACCTGGGTATACTGGTACGGGTTAAGCCCCGCCCTTCTGGCCACGTCCCTGAAGGTGTAAAGGTGCAGTTTCGGGGAACAGGACGCCACCACCAGGCCGTCCAAGTTTTGCTCCTTAATATCCTGAATTATTTCCTGCTGGGCGGCATCGGAACAGGTGAACACGGCCGTCCTGGCCACCACGACTCCCGGCTCGTCACAAACGGCCTTGACCACTCTGTCTACATCCACGTAATCGGAAATGTTCCCGCCACAATGGCAGATGTACACGCCTATTCTCCGGTCGCTCATTTTGTCACCCTTATCCTTTCCACATAGGCTGCCGCCTGAGCTGCAGCCGCCCCGGCGTGCAATATGGAGTCGGGTATGTCCCTGGCACCGGAAGCAGCCCCGGCCACGAAGACCCCATCAATACTTGTTTTGCCCGGGTTCAGGTCCTCATCCACTTCCCTGACGAAAAGGTACTCATCTAATTCCAGTTTCTCGCCTGCAAACAGATTTTGTACCCGGGGATTGGGGAGAAGTCCTACGGATAGAACCACCAGGTCGTGTTCCGCCCGGGCCAGCTTCCCGCCGTTATCAATGTCTTCATAGTAAAGAATGAGATTGCCGTCTTCCTTTTCCTCGATCCTGGCAATTCTCCCCTTTACAAAACTGGCGCCCATGGCCCTTGCCTGGTCGTAAAACTCCTCATACCCTTTGCCGAAGGCCCGTACATCGATGTAATAAACCGTCACGTCCGCAAGAGGTAGCGCACCCATGATGAGCTGATTTTGCTTGACCGAATACATGCAGCACACCCTGGAACACAGGGGGTTGTTTACGGACTGGTCCCTTGACCCGGTACAGAGGACAAAAGCTATGCTCTCGGGAACCTTGCCGTCGGATGGTCTCAACACACCGTTGTATGGCCTGGTGGGAGCCAGCAACCGGTCCATCTGCATGCCGGTAATGACGTTTTTAAATTTCCCGTATCCGTATTGCGGCTTTTGATGGGCGGGGAAAAGTTGAAACCCGGTGGCTATGATCACGGCATTGACCTGAAACTCCTTTTTCTCCTCCTTCATAGACAGGTCAACGGCATTGGCCGGACAGGTGGCCACACACTGACGGCATTCGGAGCATATCCCGCAGTCAAGGCATCTCCCGGCACTGTACCGCGCCTGTTCTTCAGTCAGGGGAAGTTCCGTTTCCGAAAAATCGCCGGGTTTCTCCCGCAGGATTTCGCCACTCTCCACCGGGAGAAGGGTCCGGTAGCTTTGCTGCCTGGCCATAACCTTTTCCTTATTCACAACCGGCGTCCTGTAATCAAAATCTGCCCCTTTGAGCTCTTCCCCTTTTAAATAGCGGTCGATGAAGAAAGCCGCCCGTCTACCCTGGGCGACGGCGTTGACAATCATGGAGGGCCCGGTGACCACGTCTCCCCCGGCAAAGACATAAGGCACCGTGGTCTGCAAGGTTTCCGGGTCAACACTGATGGTATGGTTATCGTTAATTTGCAAAAGCTTTTGAAAAGCTTTTGTCTCGGGCTCAAGGCCGACGGCAGTTATGACCATGTCGGCCGCAATTCTGTATTCGGAACCTTCAACCGGTTTCGACTTTCTCCTCCCGCCGGCATCCGGTTCACCCAGCTCCATCTTCATACTTTCAACTGCGGTTAGTATTCCATCCCGGCCGATAAACTTTTTGGGCACGCTTAAGTATTGAAATTCTACTCCTTCCCGTTCAGCCGCCGTAATTTCCCGGTCATGGGCGGGCATCTCGGCCCTGCTTCGCCGGTACTGCACGATCACCCTTTTAGCGCCCAGCCTCACGGCCACCCTGGCCGCATCTATGGCCACATTGCCGCCGCCCACCACGACAACCGTCCTGTCCTTGAGGGAGATCTTCCGGTCCAGGTTCACCTGCTGCAGGAAATCCAGGGCGCTGACCACACCGTCCAGGTCTTCGCCCTCAACTCCCATCTTTTTAGCGCCCGGCGTACCGGTGGCCACGAATATGGCGTCAAAGCCGCTATTTTTCAGCTCCTCCAGGTCTTCCACCTTCACCCCTGTTTTGATCTCCACCCCCAGGGCCGTTACATTTTTGATATCCCTGTCCACCACGTGTTTGGGGAGCCTGAAGGAAGGTATGGCCGTGCGCAGCATGCCGCCGGGCTGCGCCCGGGCTTCAAAAATGGTCACCCGGTAGCCTTTCCTGGCCAGGAAGAAGGCGGCGGTAAGGCCGGCCGGCCCCGCTCCCACAACGGCGACCTTTTTGTCCTTAAGTTCATCTGGAGGGCTGGACGCGGGCTCGGAGTGCTCCCGGTAATAGCGGTCGGCAATAAAACGTTTAATTCTCCTGATGGGCAGGGGCCCCTCAAGGCCGCCCCTGGTACACTCGCCTTCGCAGGGTGCATAGCAGGCCCTGCCCAGGCTGCCCACCAGGGGCGTGCTTTCCAGTACCAGGTCAAAGGCTTCCCGGTATTTCCCACCCCTGACCAGGGCGATGTAACCATGGGCTTTTATGCCCGCCGGGCAGGTGAAGGAACAGGGGGATGTACCTTCCCGCTCAATAACGGCCTTTTTCGGAACGGCCTGGGGGAAGGGGATATAAGCGGCCCTCCTGGCCACCATATCGAAGTTGAATTGATCCGGAACCGCTACGTTACAGTTCATTTCACACTGCCGGCAGCCGGTGCACAGGGTGTGGTTAATAAAGGTGGGCTTTTGGCGGACCTTCACGTTAAACCTGCCGTTTGGGAGCCTCCTGATCTCCTCCACTTCGGAATAAATCATTACCTCAATATTGGGGTGATGCACTGTGGCGGCCATTTTGGGCGTGGAGATGCAACTGGCACAATCAAGGGTTGGGAATACCTTGCTCAACAGAATCATTTTACCGCCAACACTGGCTTCCTTTTCCACCAGCAGGACCTTGTATCCCATGTCCCCCAGTTTGAGGGCTGACTCCATACCCCCAATCCCGCTGCCGATCACGAGAACATCGTAGCTCATGCTTTATCCCTTCCTGGCGGGTCCGAGCTTCTTCAAAGACTCGGAAAATTCTTTCATATGGCTGGTGAACGGCCCGGCGCAGACCGAGCAAATGGCCGACATTCTCACCCGTTGGGGCTCATACCCTTTCCGGCCGAGAAGCTCCTGTGCCTTTTGCACGATATCAGACGTCCTTTCCGCACAGTCCGGAAGATAGGCGCATTCTTCCCCGTCGGCGGCCAAAAAAACTCCGTCAAAACCTTTTTCCACCGCGTATAAAATCCACTCGGGCTTGATGCCGCTGGTGCAGGGCATGCTGATGACCATAACCGAAGGCGGGTAGTGCATGTGGGAACTGCCGGCGAGGTCGATGCCCGGGTCGGAAATGTTGTTTGTGGAAAAGACGAGGATCTTCGGGGAAAAATCTTTGCCTGTGTTAGCCTGCCCGGGCATATTACTTCATCCTCTTTACGTAGAGCTTCCAGTAACCGGCTTCTTCAAGCACACCGAGAAACTCGTGTCCCATTTTCTTGGCCCAGGCCGGAATATCTTTTTGGGATCCGGAGTCAGTGGCCAGAATCTCCATAATTTCTCCCACCTTAACATCCGCTATGGCCTTTTTTGCCGCCATAATCGGTCCGGGGCAGGAAACCCCCCTTGCGTCCACAACTTTGCTGGCCTTAATGTTTTTCAGCTCCCCAGTGGTCATAAAACCTCCGCCTCCTTAAATTTGGGATGAGATTTTCATACGTGCATCCTTTCTACCCATACCAGTATATGAAAGTACCAATACCAGTAGGGGTATTAATTGAGTATAAATTAACACCTTTTTAACACGGTTGTCAAGACTTATCTTTTCACAAATGTTACCGGTCTTACAGACGCTTTTCAGGCCATTTTGTTCCAACGGGTTAACCACGGGTTGACCACCCGCTGCTGTCAGCAACCTCACCCCCCGCCCCCGGCCAGTAAAAATGCGGCCAGACCGGCAACCACCAGCCCAATGGTCCAGCCCGCGGGTAAATTGGCCAGCAACCCCACCATGGCCACCCCGAGGCCGGCCAGACGGATCAGCAAGCGCACATTACGGTTCATCCAGTACCACCTCCTTTAAAGCCGTCAAGGGGGTCCTTCCACATGATCACGGCGTCCTCGTTGGTGTCGGTGTAATATCCCCGGCGCCGGCCCCGTTCCACGAAACCCAGGGATGTATAAAGGTGCCGGGCCACGTGGTTGGAAGTGCGCACCTCAAGGGTCATACGGCTGGCTCCCAGCGTGACCGCCCGGCGCATGAGTTCCTGCATCAGTTTCCGTCCGATATGGCGCCGGCGGTACTGGGGATGCACGGCCACATTGGTCACGTGGGCCTCATCCAGAACCAGCCACATCCCGGCATAGCCGACCACCTTTTGACCCGCCAGAACAACGATGTATACGGCAAACTCGTTTTGCAACAATTCATATGTAAAGGCATGGCGGGACCATGGAGTGGTAAAAGATGCCTGCTCAATGGCCAGTACCTCATCCAGATGATCGCAGGACATTTCGGCAAAAGTCAGTTCCATAGGCATGCACCGGCTTACCCTTTTTGTTTTTGGAGCCATTTCACTTCCGCTTCGGATAACCGGATGTAGTTGGGCAACAGTTCAAGGGGATCCTTTCCTTCCCCGGCCATCAGCAGCCGGTAACCCAGCTCGGCCACCGGGGCACCCCGGGGCCAGCGGGCACTACCCGGGGCAAAGAAAACTCTCTTGCCCAGTTGTTTTTTAAAGAATTCGCCGTAAATGGGCACCCCGTCGCCCGACAGGGTAACCGGGAGTTCCAGGGGTTCAAGACGCCGCACCAGTTCCCCGGGCCGGACCGCCATAGGGCCTTCCAGGCGTTCCAGTTTCCCCTCGACCGTTCGATATACCGCCGCATAGACCTCATCTTTCCGGGCGTTAAGAATAGGGCAAATTAACCCGCCCTGGCCGGTTAAAGGATACGCCAGGGCGTCCAGGGTGCTGATACCCACAATGGGTAATTCCCATACCTGGGCCAGGGTTTTGGCCGTAGCCATGCCGATGCGCAGGCCGGTAAAAGAACCGGGCCCCGATGAAACGGCGATGCCGCCCAGATCCTCCCGGGTAACCCGGGCGTCTTCCAGCACGGCTTTAATCATGGGCAGGAGGTTCACCGAGTGGGTGCGCAGGTTGTTAACCATCCGCTCGGCCAGCACCCTTTCCCCCTGGACCACGGCCACTGCAGCCACCGGCGTGGCGGCCTCAATACCCAGCACGAACAAGGGCGCTCAGCTCCTCTACCAGTTCTTCATAGCGCTTTCCCCGGGGGGTTAAAAGAATTTCCCGTAATTCCGGCTCCCCTGGGAATCCCTTAAGGTAAATGTCCAGCCGTTCGGAAGGCAAAACCTCTTCAACCCGCCCGGCCCACTCCACCAGGGTCACGCCCGCACCATAGAAGTATTCTTCATAGCCCAGGTCGGCCATATCCCCGGGCCCGTCCAAACGGTAGACATCCATATGGTAGAGGGGCAGCCGGCCGGAGTATTCGTTAATTAAAGTAAAAGTGGGGCTGGTCACCGGCCCGGTGATCCCCAGGCCCCGGGCGATGCCCCGGGCCAGCACCGTCTTCCCTGCACCCAGATCACCGTGCAGGCACAGGACATCCCCGGGAAGTAAGACGGAGGCCAAAAGGCGGCCAAATTCTTCAGTTTCCCCGGCAGAACGGGTTCGCCATACCAAAGCCATGAAACCACCTTTTTCATATTCTACCATGCAAAAAAGAAGCCTGCCAGTATTATAACCGATGGGCAGGCCGGGGCAAAACTCTTTGTGAAGAGGCAAAGTGATCATAGCCGCGGGCCTCCAGGGGGATGCAACGGCCGCCGGCCAGTTCCAAAACCATTCCCTTTTCCGCCGGGATAATCTCACCAATGCACCGGCATTCCTCGCCGGCCGCGGCAAGCCTTTCCTCCACACCCCTGGCTTTACCGGGTGGAACGGTAAAGACCAGCTCAAAATCCTCCCCCCCGGAAAAGGCCCAATCCAGGGGATTGTGATTGGCCATGGCGGCCACCGTCCTTACCCGGTAATCCACGGGAATATCCCCCGCCCGCACCCGGCAGCCCACACCGCTGGCCCGGCAGATTTCCCGCAGCTCTGCGGCCAGGCCATCGCTGACGTCATCCATGGCCGTAACCCCGGCGCTGGATAAAATCCGCCCGGCCCGCAATCTCGCCCGGGGCTCCAGGTGAGCCCGCTTAAGGAAAGCTGCCATCCCGGGGTCAATAGTTAAATCCGGGTGCTGGCACAGGTACAGCCCGGCTGCGGATTTACCCAGACTGCCAGTTACGTAGATCAAGTCCCCCACCCTGGCCCCGCTGCGGTAGACCGCCCGGCCTTTTTCCACGAACCCCAGCAGGGCCAGGTTTATTACCAGCCGCTCCGGGCTCATCACCGTGTCTCCACCCACGATATTGAGGCCATATTCCCCGGCAGCCCGCCTGATACCCTGGTACAGTTCTTCTACTTCCTCCACAGACAGGCGGGTAGGCAGGCCCAGGGAAACCACGCCGTGGGCGGGCCAGCCGCCCATGGCCGCAATATCGCTCACATTAACCGCCACAGTCTTGATGCCTACCTGGGCGGGGGTAGCATAATCCAGCGAAAAGTGGACCCCTTCCACCAGCATGTCGGTGGTAAACAACAGCCACCAGGGGCCTTCCAGGTTTAAAACCGCCGCGTCATCCCCTATGCCCTGCACCACCTCTCCCGGCCGGTTGATCAAATCCCGGGACAAACGGTCTATGAGGCCGAACTCGCCCAGATCGCTGAGCTTCAAGACTCTACCATCCCCTTAGCACTCTTCCACCCTTTCCGCGCCCAGGTACCTGGCCACAATCTCCATGGCACAGAAGTCGCCGCACATGGTGCAGGCTCTGGTTCCGGCGGGATTGCGCTTCTCACGATATGCCCGGGCTTTTTCCGGGTCAATGGCCAGATTAATCTGGGCCTCCCAGTCCAGGGCCTTGCGGGCCCGGGCCATAGCCAGGTCCCATTCCCGGGCTCCCGGCACACCCTTGACCAGGTCCGCCGCGTGGGCGGCAATGCGGGACGCCACCACCCCTTCCTTTACATCATCTATGGTGGGCAGTCCCAGGTGTTCAGAAGGGGTTACATAACATAAGAAGTCCGCCCCGGCCATGGCGGCCACCGCTCCCCCAATGGCGGCGGTAATGTGATCGTAGCCGGGGGCAACGTCGGTAACCAGCGGGCCCAGGACGTAAAAGGGGGCCCCGTTGCACAATGTCTTTTGCACCTGCACATTGGCGGCCACCTGGTCCAGGGGAACATGCCCTGGCCCTTCCACCATGGCCTGCACCCCCGCGGCCCGCGCCCGGTCCACCAGTTCGCCCAGTACAATTAACTCCTGGATCTGGGCCCGGTCGGTGGCATCGGCCAGGCATCCCGGCCGCAGGCCGTCCCCCAGGCTCAAGGTGACGTCGTAACGCAGGCATATTTCCAGCAGCCGGTCAAACTGTTCATAAAGGGGATTCTCCCGGCCGTTGTGCAGCATCCACCCGGCCAGGAAAGAACCGCCCCGGCTGACAATATCGGTAACGCGCCCCTGCCTTTGCAGGCGCCCAATGATTTCCATGGTGACCCCGCAGTGCACGGTCATGAAGTCCACCCCATCGGCGGCCTGCTTTTCAATCACGGCAAAAAGGTCGTCGGCCGTCATCTTCACAATACTACCCCGTTTTTCCCTGGCTTCCACTGCCGCCTGGTAAATGGGCACGGTACCCACCGGTACGGAACTCCTGGCAATAATCGCCCGGCGGCAGCCGTCCAGGTCTCCTCCGGTAGAAAGGTCCATCACCGCATCGGCCCCGGCCTTTAAGGCGGTTTCCAGTTTGACTAATTCGTCCTCGATACTGGCAAAAGCGGTGGATGTGCCCAGGTTGGCATTGATTTTGGTCCGCAATCCCTCTCCGATGCCACAGGGATCCAGGCCGACGTGGTTTTTATTGGCCGGAATAACCACCGTACCGGCAGCTACTTTCCTTAAAATTTCTTCCACCGGCACTCTTTCTCTGTCAGCTACCCGGCGCATGGCCGCCGTTACTTCCCCTGCCCGGGCTGCTAAAAGTTGAGTCATGGCAAATACCTCCTTGCTTTTTCGATCCGGGAACGCAGTTCGCGGGCAGCGCCGGATACATCTTCTGCCGCCACCACTGCCGTGATCACTGCCACCCCGTCAGCCCCGGCAGCAATCACCTCTTCTACGTTGTATGCCTTGATGCCCCCAATGGCCACTTTGGGTATGCTTACCACCGACGCCACCTGCCGCACCAGGTCTACACCCACCGGGGCCTGGACATCATCCTTGGTATGGGTTTCAAAGACGGGACCTACACCGATATAGTCGGCGCCCTGCCGCTGGGCCTCCAGGGCCTGCTCCACACT
This sequence comes from Desulfofundulus luciae, assembly GCF_030813795.1. NCBI lineage: Bacteria > Bacillati > Bacillota > Clostridia > Eubacteriales > Peptococcaceae > Desulfofundulus > Desulfofundulus luciae. The sequence continues at coordinate 19,267 of NZ_JAUSUX010000025.1, forward strand.
GTGGGTGGAGATGCCGATAATTTTGCCGGGGCCGAGAATGCGCCGGGCCATGCCGATGGGCAGATCATCCTGGCCTAAATGCACACCGTCAGCCTCCACTGCCAGGGCTACATCTACCCGGTCGTTGACAATAAAGGTTACCCCCTTCTCCCGGGTCAGGCGGCGCAGTTGGTGTCCGGCGTCAATCAGCTGGCGGGCCGTAAAGGCCTTTTCCCGCAACTGCAAAACCGTTGCTCCCCCGGCAATGGCTGCCCGGGCCACTTCCACCACCGGCCGGCCCCGGCTGAACTTATCCCCCGTAATTACGTAGAGGCTGTAATCAACTCTGCAGCCTCCCGGTTTACAAGAAGGAGCTTCACCCGCGTCCAGCTGCACCAGGCGGCTCACCATTTCCCTTTCCACCAGATAAGCGGCATAGCGGATCTCCTTAAAGGGAGCGGTTACCGGCAAAAGACGGGCATACTCCTCCAGCACCCGGGCAGCTTCCTGCACCCGTTTAAAGTTAGCCATAACCAGTTGTAGAAGATTGGTTATTTCCTCTCCCGTGGCCGGGGGAGCAGGGGCGGCCACGTCACCCTCCACATCCCGGGACTGCACCAGAACCGTCCCCCGCCCGGGAAAACTTTCCTGCAATATACCCAGGCGGTGCCGTATATCCCTTATGCGCATGGTCATCCCGGCATCGTCAAGAACAAAACGGGCCACTTCTTCCACCACCCGCAGCCCTTCCCGGGCGCGGTTAAAATTGGCATCCAGGACCCGGTAAAGATCTCCCATGGAACCACCCCCATAAAAAATACCCATCCACCTGATAAGGAGATGGGTATAGTACGCTGCCGGCCACCCATTTCCCTACGCTGGTATGATCCAGATCAGGTTCAAAGGGTAAAGCGAAAAAACGCTTTTCTCAGCCCGGCACCGCGTCACGCAAACAAGAGAACCATGGCTCGTCATGCCAGCTTAAAACCAGCTGTGACTTACCAGTACCGGGCACCCCCATGGGTATAAAACCTTTTCACTTGTATATTTGTATATTGTATAACTGTTCGTCAACAAAAAAATTTTTCCTGCTTTAAATTTTAAATTACGTAACTTTCACCCCAAAAACAGTTCTGTCTTCGATTCCAGGTCAAATCCTGGATCAATGCCTTAACCTTTTCAATGTCAAAGGGTTTGGCCATGCAGCATAGGGCTCCGTTTTTCAGGGCCTGCTCCCTGGTCTGTTCGGAAATGTAGGCGGTCATGATGATAACAATGGTATCCGGGGCAATCCTTCTAATGCGCTTCAGGGCTTCCAGGCCGTCCATTAAAGGCATCCTCACATCCATAAAAATGATCTGCGGGTGAATCTGGCGCACCTTCTCAATGGCCACCAGCCCGTTCTCCGCGGTATGCACCCGGTGACCGAATTCCCTGACAAGTATCTCCAGCAGGTAACGCACCCCGGGTTGGTCATCAACTATTAAAACATCAAGAGTCTCCCTTCTCACACATTGCACCTCCGACATATTGTGACATGAATTTACATCGAAGTTTAATCTTTCCGTTTCTGTTGACTTACATGTTCGACACCAATTCACTTAATCCTGCCAGGTTATCCGTAAATTCCATTGAAAAATATTTAATTTCACCGATATAATTTAATATTTTAATAATTCTGTCAACTATCTCAAAAAACCCGACTTTAGTGATATAGTTCATCATTTCTTCATCAATTTTCTCTCATTTCGTAACCAAGCATATTTTCATTATTTTACTTCTTTTAGGCAGCACATTAACTGCTAATATAATTTCAAGACCTGTGAACCAGCCGCCCATCAATATACGTTTTAATCACCCGGGTGCGGGGATCAAAGGGATGGCCGTTTAACACGATCATATCGGCATCCTTACCCGGCTCCAGGCTACCCAACCGGTTTTCCAGGCCCAGTATCCTGGCCGCATCCAGGGTAATGGCCCGCAGGGCCCTTTCCTCCGGCAGCCCGCCCCGGACGGCCAGGGCGGCGGACAGGGCCAGATACTGAATGGGGACCACCGGGTGATCGGTCATGATGGCAAAAGTAACACCCGCCTCGGCCAGGGCCCGGGGAGTTTGCAGGGAAATCCCTTTCAGCTCTACCTTGGCCCGGTTGGTAATCATCGGCCCCACCACGGCCATCACCCCATGGGCCGCCAGCTCCTGCGCCACCAGGTAGCCTTCGGTGCAATGCTCCACTACCAGCAAAAGATTGAATTCCCGGGCAATGCGCAGGGCGGTCATAATGTCATCGGCCCGGTGAGCATGCACTCTTAATGGAATTTCCCGCCGCAACACCCGTACCAGCGACTCCATTTTTAGATCCCGGTCGGGACGTTCACCCCGCCCGGCCGCCGCCGCTTCCAGTTTGCGCTGGTATTCCTGGGCTTTAGCCAGCGCCTCCCTTAAGAGGGCCGCCGAAGCCATACGGGTGGCAGGCATTTTTTTCTCGCGCCCGTAAGTGCGCTTGGGATTCTCACCAAGGGCGGCTTTTAAGCCCACCGGGGACCGAAGCGCCATCCGGTCGACCACCTGGCCGGCGGTTTTGAGGGCCACCATCTCCCCACCGATGATATTGGCGCTGCCGGGACCGGTGGCCACGGTGGTCACTCCCCCGGCTCGGGCATCTTCAAAGCCCAAATCTGCAGGGTAGACGGCATCGATGGCCCGCAGGTGAGGGGTAACCGGATCGGTATATTCATTGGTATCATCCCCCTCCTCCCGGTAAATCTCCTCGGCCACGCCCACATGGCAGTGGGCATCGATAAACCCGGGCATTACCACGCAGCCGGTAGCATCGTCCACCTCAACCCCTGCCGGAACCCCGTTTAAAGGGCCTACGGCGACAATTTTACCCCGCTCTACAAGCACCATGCCCGGTTCATATACTTGTCCGGTCATGGTAATCACTTTTCCACCGGTTATGGCCAGCATATTTGCTCATCTCCCCTTCTGCCCTTTGTACTCCCGGCCGGCGTCCACCAGGGCCGCAAAGATACCTAAAAAGCGCCCGTCCCGCTCCCACATGGTTTCGGGATGCCACTGCACCCCCAGGGCAAAACCCCGGGCGGTGCTTTCTATGGCTTCGATAATACCATCCACGGACCGGGCAGAAACAATAAAACCCGGAGCAGGCCGCCGTACCGCCTGGTGGTGAAAGCTGTTCACCCGCACAACCCCTGCACCAAATATAGCGGCCAGGCGGGTGTTTTCCTCCACCATAATCCCGTGGGTGGCGCACCAGCGGGGAGCCCGCTGGTGGTGCTTTAAACAACCCGGAACCTGAGTAGCAATATCCTGATAAATATCGCCCCCGGCGGCAATATTCAATACCTGGGCCCCCCTGCAAATACCCAGGACGGGCAGGCCCAAAGATAACGCCCGGCGGGCCAGGCTCAGCTCAAAGTCGTCCCGCTCCGGGCTTATTTCTCCACAACCCGGCAGGGGTTCTTCCCCGAAATGGACGGGATCCACATCACCGCCCCCGGAGAGAATTAACCCGTCTAAAAGCTCCGGCCATGTATTCAAACCGGCTTCCCTTCCGGTGTACGGCAGCAATAACGGTAACCCGCCGGCGGCTTCCACCGCCCCGGTATAAAAGCGACTTAAAAAAAAGCGCATTTTTTCCTCATCCCAGGCGCAGGTAATGCCAATTACCGGCAGCATTAAAGCACCCCCGCTCAAAAAGAAAAAGCACCTGCTGCAGGCGCTCTAGATGTCCACCAGGCCCAGGCTGATTTCCACGGCATGGTTCACCTTTAGCATAGTTTCGCGGCTTAAGGAGGTGACTTTTTCCATCAGGCGGCTCTTGTCAATGGTGCGAATCTGTTCCAGCAGGATGACCGAATCCTTCTCCAGCCCACCCGGACTTGCAGGCATTTCCACATGGGTGGGAAGTTTGGCCTTGGCAATTTGAGAAGTAATGGCTGCCACAATGGTGGTGGGGCTGTACTGGTTGCCGATATCATTTTGAAGGATTAACACGGGGCGGGTACCACCCTGCTCCGAACCCACCACCGGGCTAAGGTCGGCATAAAAGATGTCGCCACGGCGGACCTGCATTAATTTATTTTACCTCCGCCTTCTCATATTGTCTCACCGTTTTTGCATCCAGCCGGTAGTGTTCAGCGGCTAATTCCCGGTTGATTTTGGCCATTTCCTGATACCCCTTTTTCATCTGCTCCCGTAGTTGCCGGCGCTTGCGTTCGGCAATGTAGAAGCGCATGGCCTCCCGGATCAGTTCGCTCCTGTTTAGTCTTTCTGCAGCCACAATCCCGTCTACCTCGGCCAGGAGATTGTCGGGGAGGCTAATCATAATTCTCTTCACCTGAGCCACCAGGCTTCTCACCTCCCTAAATTCGACGGCAAAACTACCACTTATAACATAATTATATACACCTGGGCGCGGGTTATGTCAATACCTGGTTGAAAAGGGGTATTATTTACTGCTCCTGATAATACTTGGCTGCTCCCGGACCACGGCACAGGGCAATTTTACCCGTACGCACCATTTCAACAATGCCATGATCTTCCAGCACCGCGCACAGGGCGTTGATCTTTTCCTCATCGCCCGTCAGTTCAATAACCATTGTTTCCCGGTTGACGTCCACAATGTTCGCCCGGAAGATTTCGACAATATCGACAATGTCGGAGCGGCGGGCCGCATCAGCCTTCACCTTGATCAGGGCCAGCTCCCGCTCAATGGATTCACTGCTGTGCAATTCCTGAATCTTGATCACGTCCACCAGCTTGGACAGTTGTTTAACTACTTGATCCAGTTCCCGGTCGTCCCCGTTAACCACAATGGTAATGCGGGTGATGTCCGGCTCCTCGGTGTAACCGGCGGCAATACTTTCTATATTGAATACCCTCCTGCTCAACAGGCCGGAAATCCGGGCCAGCACCCCCGGCTTGTTCAGCACCAGCACCGCCAAGGTATGTTTCACGCCTATCCCCCCGTTTTCCTGGAATATATTTATTTTAACATAAAACCCATACTGTTGAATACCGGATTAACGTATGGACGGTGCACGGGGATAACACCTGACAGGCCTTTTTCCTCCCGCAATAATCCAGGTAAATATTCAGTGAACCCAGTTGGATGCGGCCCAGCACTCACCCAAATATGACTTTGCTCCCGGTGTTTCAGGTTTAATTGACACATCCGGTTTTGGGAAGAGCCAGTGCCACGGTGAGTGCTGGGTCCCCGCTCACTCCAGTGCTTCGCGTAAGATGCGCGCCGCATCCTCGTCATAACGGTTTTACTGAATATTTACTAATCCAGACCGGGGAACTTTTGCAGTACTTGTGGCTGAAAAAAAAGCAACGCTTCCCGACAAACGGCGTGAGAAGCGCTGCCTGTGCTACCGGCAATAAGCTAATAGGCGTAAATCCTGCCGTAAGGTCTTTTGGATACCGGCATCAGTTTGACAAAACGGTCATTCAGGATGTTTTCCGCATTGAGGTTAAAATGCCGGGCAAATTCACCAACGTACCGGTGTAAAAGCCGGCGGTCCTTGTCATCCAGCTCCAGCACGCCCACTTCCTTGCCCAGCTGGTAGGGGGCAACCTCTCCCCGCAGGTAAATTACCCCTCCGTGCATGCCCGTGCCGATATAATGGGCGTGGTGACGCTCGCCCGGCTTAAGGTTTAAGCCCAGCAGAATTACAATACCCCCGGCCATGTACTCGCCAAAAAAGTCCTGGGCCGTCCCGCCGATTACCAGTACCGGCACCTTGCCGGTATACTCCTTCATATGAATGGCCGCCCGGTAACCGACGCTGTCCCGGATAAAAATCCTGCCGCCGCGCATGGCCATGGCCACGATATCCCCTGCCCGCCCGTGAACCACGATCTCGCCGTCATCCATGGTATTGCCCACCCCGTCCTGGGCGTTGCCGTGCACCACAATGCGGTGCCCGGCCAGGAAAGCTCCCAGGTCATTGCCCGGAGTGGAGTAAATGTGAATTTCTATTTTGCCGTCCTGCTGTGGGAGGAAGAGCCGCGTCCCGATGTAACGCTGGCCGCAAACGTTCAGCAGGGTGATCCTGCGGGCGCCGGAAAGGGCCGCTTCCCGGATCAGATCATTTATTTCCTTGTGCACAAGATCCCGGGCGTCTATTTCCGCCTCCTGTCCATCTATTGAAAGGCGGCTTCTCAGTTCATCAAGGGATCTAACACCACCCAAAAACATTTCCCGCAACCCATATCGGGCACAGCTTACCGCCATGTTCTCACTCCCCCGCTCCTTTTACTCCCAGCACGTCCAGTTCCCAGCCCTCCAGACCTACCCCGCGCAGGTGTTCCCGGTTGCCTCGCAGGCTTTCAATGGCGTTAATGCCCATGCCGCCCAGCATTTCCTTGATCTCATGGCTCCAGCCCCGCAGCAGGTTGACCAGCCGCTGGCTGGCGATTTCCGGGTTCAGGCGGCGGGTGAGGTAGGGATCCTGGGTGCAGATACCCCAGGCACATTTGCCGGTATAGCATTTCTGGCACAGGGTACAGCCCATGGCCACCAGTGCCGCCGAACCGATGTACACCGCGTCCGCTCCCAGGGCAATGGCTTTGACCACGTCTGCACTGCAGCGGATACCACTGGCCGCAATGATGGAGCACTTGTGCCTGATGCCCTCTTCCCGCAGCCGCCGGTCCACTGCCGCTAAAGCCAGCTCGATGGGAATACCCACATTATCCCGGATGGCTTTGGGCGCGGCACCGGTACCGCCCCGCAGGCCGTCAATGGCTACGATATCTGCCCCGGCCCTGACTATGCCGGAGGCAATGGCCGCCACGTTGTGCACCGCCGCAATCTTGACGGAAACCGGCTTTTCGTAGTTGGTGGCCTCCTTTAAGGCATAGATGAGCATGGACAGGTCTTCAATGGAATAAATATCATGTTGCGGCGCCGGGGAGAGGGCATCGGTACCTTCAGGGATCATCCGGGTCAGGGCAATGTTGGCCGCCACCTTTTCTCCCGGCAGGTGACCGCCAATACCCGGTTTGGCCCCCTGGCCGATCTTGATTTCCACCATGGCCGCCGAGTTTAAATACTCCGGGTCCACCCCAAAGCGCCCGCTGGCACACTGCACGATGGCATTTTGGCCGAACTTTTCCCGCATTTCCCGGGGCAGACCGCCTTCACCCGTATTGAAGAGGGTGCCGAACTCTTTAGCGGCCATGGCCAGGGACACAAAAGCCTGGTAGCTGATGGCACCGTAGGACATGGCCGAGAAAAGAATGGGTGTTTCTACAGGCACATTGGGTGAAAGCCGGGAGGTAATGGACACTTTGTCCCCACATACTTCCACTTCCAGGGTGTCCGGCTTGCGCCCCAGGTAAGTACGCAATTCCATGGGCTCCCGCAGCGGGTCAATGGAAGGGTTGGTTACCTGGGAGGCATTCAGGACCAGGTGGTCCCAGTAAATCCGGTAGGGCTTGTCATTGCCGCTGCCGGTCAGAATAACCCCTCCGGTCTCGGCCTGTTTCTTTAAATCCTGCAGCTTCTCCCTGGTCCAGCTTGCATTTGGACGATAGGTCGTCGGGTGCGGGTATACAGAAAGGGCGTTGGTGGGGCAGAACACCACACAACGCTGGCACCCCACACACGGGCTTTCATCGCTGAACATGAGGTCCAGTTCTGGATCGTAATGGTGAACCCCGTTGGGACATTGCCGCTCACAGACCCGGCACTTTATACACCGGTCACTGCGGCGTTCTACCAGAAACTCGGGTAACAGATGGGAAAACATGCTATCTCACCCTCATTATGTGTGATCTTGTTGGGTATTTGTTCAGTGACCCTATGGTGCCAATGGTAGCAGCTTTACTGAACAATTACCTTGCTGGTTACATCCGGGGTGAATGTTACACGGCACGGGCCAGGCTGGCCAGATGGTCTCTGGTATGCAGCCGGGCCACTACCGGCTCGCCCCCCGGCGGCGTCCAGGCCAGGTCCAGCCGGGGAGCCACGGCCCGGATGGCCGCTTCTTCAGAGGAAAGAAAGACAAAGTCTCCTGCAGCGGCAGCAGTAATGGGCCGCAATCTGATGCGGTCGGTCAGGCCGAACATTTCGTTATGATGGGCGACGATAACCGTAAAGGGACCGTTCATCAACAGAGGGGCGTAGGCCATGCGCAGGGTCTTATAAAGCTCCCGGCGTCCCGGTTCCATATGCTCAATGATGTCCCACATGGGGGCGGCGAAGATCCTGGACACCACCTCTATGGGCAGGCCCTGCCGGCGCATGAGCAGGTCCACGGCATAGGCCATCACTTCCGTATCCGTATAAAGGGTACAGTAGTAGCCAAACATTTCCAGATAACGCCGGTTGGTGCCGTAGGAAGAGATCTCACCGTTATGCACCACCGTCCAGTCCAGGATGGAAAAAGGGTGTGCCCCGCCCCACCATCCAGGCGTATTGGTGGGGAAACGGCTGTGGGCGGTCCAGATGTATCCTTTGTACAGCCGGTCAAGCATGAAGTAATCGGCAATCTCCTCGGGGAAACCCACCCCTTTAAAAACGCCCATGTCCTTCCCGGAAGAAAAGACGTATGCACCATCGATCCGGGTGTTGATGTACATCACTTTTTCCACCACGAACTCATCATCTGACAGGTTATTTTCTTCTTCCAGGTGCTGGCGGGGAGATACGAAATAACGCCACACCACCGGCGGATTCAGAACCGTGGCCTTTTTATTAGTGGGGATTTCTTCATCATAGACCACGTGGAAATGGTCGGCCAGAAATTCATCCACTATTTCTTTGGCCCCCAGTTGTTGACGCTCAAACATGATGTGCAGGGCGTAGTAATCCTTGTATTCCGGGTAAAGCCCGTAAATGGCAAAACCGCCGCCCAGGCCGTTACCCCGAACTTTCATGTTGACCATGGCGTTTATGGCCATTTCCCCGCCAAACCTTTCCCCGGTCGTGTTCATTACTCCAAACAAACCGCAGGCCTGGGAATCTTTTTCAGGCAGATAACGCTCACTGATTTGCGGCCGCATGTTCGCTTATCACTCCTTCATCACTCAATAGCTCCCGTCTTAAGCCTTCCGGAATGGTCAGATAACCGAATTCCCTCTCCAGGAGCTTCTCTTTAAAGGAAGTAACGGCGCAACCCCGGCGCATCAGGTGAAGGAAGATACCCGCCCGGGCAATCCCGGTCACCAGGGTAAACCCGTAAATGCGGTCGTCCTTCAACACAAATCTCCGGTAGCTGCGGGAGCCGGCATCAAAACGGCTGACAACCTCAAAGCCATCCTTTTCACCTGCCGTGTTGAGACCGGCCGTGATTATGTTCAGGTCGAAAAAGTGCATGGCATTCATAGAGGTGGCCCGGTCGTATTCCCGCTTCATACCCAGCATGTTGTACGCGGCCACCCGGCCGCCGGCGTAGGCATTAGGCCACAGGGGCAGCACGCGCCGGTTACCCATCAGGAAGTCGTAAACTTCGGCACAGTCTCCACAGGCATAAACATCTGCAGCGGATGTTTCCATCTGTTGATTCACCAGAATACCCCGGTTTACGGCCAGCCCGGCTTCCCTGGCCAGGTCCACCCGGGGGACCACACCCACGGCCACCACCAGCAGGTCGCAGGGGAGGGAAGTACCGTCGGTAAGCACCACTCCGGTGGCCCGCTCCCCGCCCTGGACTTCTTTAAAGGTGGTTCCGGTATATATGGCCACGCCGGACCGGCGGAAGGCCTCCTCAATCAGCCGGGAGGTAAACTCATCCACCACCGGCGCCAGCACCCGGGGAGCCAGTTCCACCACGCTAACCTCCAAACCCTTTTTATGCAGTGCCTCGGCAGCCATAAGGCCGATGATCCCCCCACCGAGTACCACCACCCGGCCCGCCGACGGGAGCAACCGGCTGATGCGCTGCAGGTCCTGCAACGCCACAAAGTTACAGATGTTCTCTTTTTCCGTATCCAGTCCCGGTACGGGGGGTACAATGGGCCGCCCGCCGGTGGCCAGCAGCAGCTTTCCATAGGAGATGATCCGGCCGTCATCCAGCTTTACCACGTGTCCGGCCGTATCCAGGCCCACCGCCCGCCGGCCGAGCACAGGGGTAACTCCCAGACGATCATAGAAATCCACCGGGCGGTAGAGCATTTTCTCTACGGGCACTTCCTGATCCAGGTAATAGGGCAGCAGGGCCCGCGAATAAACATGGTGTGGTTCTTCCCCGATAACGGCTATGGAACTGCTTTTATCGAAAGAACGCAGGGTTTCAAGGCAGCCCACCGCACCCACCGAGTTACCAACGATCAGATAATCAAACCTCTCCATAAGCTTCCTCCTTGCCTAACTGGTGAACGAATCCTGGTAAACCAGAGCCCGGTTGGGACACTGCTTCACGCAGGCCGGTTCTCCCATTTCCTTACACAGATCGCACCTGGCTACTTTACGGTTGACTTCATCCATGACCACTGCCCCGTAGGGACAGGCCATAACGCAGCTGTAGCAGCCCACACAGCGGCCGGCATCGTGTTCCACCCGGCCGGTGAGGGGATCCCTGTACAGTGCCCCGCTGATGCATGCCTCCACGCAGGACGGTTCGTTACAGTGCCGGCAATGCACGGGGAGGGTAAAGGGCAGGTTTTCTTCCACCACCACCCGGGGTACCGGACGTGGTGTTTCATGGAGAAATGCTTTGAGAATGTTTTTACTGCGTGAATGTGCCACCACGCACCAGACCTCACACAGGTGGCAACCAATACAGACTTCCGGTTTGGCCACAACTCGAGGCATGTCCGTCGCTCCTTCCCCGATAGACTATAGACTAAGGTGGTTAAAAGTGGTTAAAAAGAGTAAAAAAAAGCCCACGGCAGGCCTGTGGGATGGAAAGGGACATTTTCCTCCTGGAAAGGTGACCTGCACGTGGGCCTCGTTGCCCTCGTTGTCCCGGCACACCGTTGTACCGGGTTTCGCTTGTTTTATTATTGTCGCCCACCTCGGGTAGCGGGCGTTCCCCGTCGCCCGGTGCTCCGGCCTGGAGCGAGCAAGCTTAATACTTGGTCAGATACTCCTCAATTTCCCAGGGATGTACCTGCACGCGGTAACGATCCCATTCAATGCGCTTGGCCTCCATAAAGCGGCTGAACACGTGGGGGCCGAGGGCTTCCTTGATCACCTCGTCCCGCTCCAGCTCGTCCAGGGCTTCCTTCAAACTCTCGGGCAGGCAGCCGATGCCCCGCTCCTCCCGTTCCCTGGCACTCATTTCATAAATGTTGCAGTCGCAGGGCGGCGGAGGCAAAATGCGGTTTTTAATACCGTCCAGCCCTGCCGCCAGGCACACTGCCAGGGCCAGGTACGGGTTGCAGGACGGATCCGGGCTGCGCAGCTCGATGCGGGTTGACTGACCCCGCTTGGCCGGAATACGGATGAGGGGGCTGCGGTTGCGGGAGGACCAGGCGATATACACCGGTGCCTCGTAACCGGAAACCAGACGCTTGTACGAGTTTACCGTCGGGTTGGTTATGGCGGCAATGGCCCGCGCGTGCTTCATCAAGCCGCCGATGTAATACAGGGCCGTATCGCTCAACTGCAGGGGTGCCTGGGGATCATAAAAGGCATTCTCCCCGTTTTTCATAAGGGACTGGTTCAAGTGCATGCCCGAACCGGCAATGCCGAATATGGGCTTGGGCATGAAGGAAGCATGCAGCCCGTGCCTCTGAGCGATGGTGCGCACCACAAACTTAAAGGTGACCACCTTGTCGGCGGTATCCAGGGCATCGGCATATTTAAAATCAATTTCGTGCTGCCCGGGAGCCACCTCATGGTGGGAAGCCTCGATTTCAAAACCCATCTGCTCCAGGGTGAGGACCATGTCCCGCCGGGCATCTTCACCCAAATCCACAGGCGTCAGGTCAAAATAGCCCGCCCGGTCGTGGGTTATGGTAGTGGGACGGCCGTCACTGTCTACGTGGAAAAGGAAGAACTCCGCCTCCGGCCCCACGTTCATGGTAAAACCCATTTCCCGCGCTTCGGCTATAACACGCTTGAGCACGAAACGGGGGTCGCCGATAAAGGGCGTGCCGTCGGCGTTATAAATGTCACATATCAACCGGGCCACCGCCCCGTCCCGGGGGCGCCAGGGAAAGACTACAAAGGTGGCCGGGTCGGGACGCAAGTACATGTCCGATTCTTCGATCCGGACAAAACCTTCAATAGAAGAGCCGTCAAACATAAGCTCCCCGTTTAAAGCCTTGTCCAACTGTTCCACGGTAATGGATACGTTTTTTAATACTCCAAAAATATCAGTAAACTGCAGGCGGATAAATTTTACTCCCAGTTCTTTGGCCAGGTGTCTTACATCATCGTTAGTCAACTGAGCCACGGCCCTCACACCTCTCCCTTCTAAAAAACCGGGGCTATTACGAAAAAAAGGCCACACCTGCAGGATAGCGGTTTCACCTGCTGAATGTGGGCCCCATTGCCCCCTCCCGGATACAACATCGTACCCGAATTATGTTTTTGCACCGTTATTTTAAAGCTAGTTTATAGTATATACCATAAATGCCTCAAAAGAAAAGGGCTTTTTGACAAATTTTTGCCCCTGGAAAAAAGACCCTACCGGGTATCCCCGGCAGGGCTATTAGGAGGATGGTAACAAAACCTTTTAAAACTTGGTTAGATACTCTTCAATTTCCCAGGGGTGAACCTGGACGCGGTAGTTTTCCCATTCCTTCTGTTTGGCCTCCACAAACTTAGTATAAATGTCTTCACCCAGGGCTCCCCGGATCACTTCATCCCCGGCCAGTTCCTGCAGGGCTTCCTCCAGGCTGGCGGGCAGGCTCTCGATGCCCAGTTCCCGCCGCTCGGCAGCGGTCATCTCGTAAATGTTGCGGTCACAGGGAGGCGGCGGTTCAATGCGGTTTCTAATCCCATCCAGGCCGGCCGCCAGGCAAACCGCCAGGGCCAGGTAGGGGTTGCAGGACGGGTCGGGGTTGCGCAGCTCAATGCGGGTGGACATGCCCCGCTTGGCCGGGATGCGGATGAGCGGGCTGCGGTTGCGCCCCGACCAGGCAATATAAACCGGAGCCTCATAACCGGGTACCAGGCGTTTATAGGAGTTTACCGTGGGGTTGGTTATCGCGGCCAGGGCCCGGGCGTGCTTCATTAGACCGCCGATGTAATAGCGGGCGATATCGCTTAACCCGTCGGGGGCGGAAGGGTCATAGAAAGCATTTTCGTTCCCCCGGAAGAGGGACTGGTTGGTGTGCATGCCACTGCCGTTAATGCCGAAAACCGGCTTGGGCATGAACGTGGCATGCAAACCGTGCCGCTGGGCGATGGTACGTACCACAAATTTGAAGGTCACAATTTTATCGGCACAATCCAGGGCATCGGAATATTTAAAATCAATTTCATGCTGGCCGGGAGCCACCTCGTGGTGGGAGGCCTCAATTTCAAAACCCATTTCTTCCAGGGTAAGCACCATAGCCCGGCGGGCGTTTTCCCCCAGATCCACGGGGCTGAGGTCGAAGTAACCGGCCTTATCGTGGGTGCGCAGGGTGGGACGTCCCTCGGAATCCACCTGGAAAAGGAAAAATTCCAGCTCCGGTCCCACATTCATGGTAAAGCCCATTTCCGCCGCCTGGGCCAGCACCCGCTTGAGGGTGTTGCGGGGGCAACCGGCATAAGGAGTGCCGTCGGGATTATAGACATCGCACATGAGGCGTGCCACGGCACCGTCCCGGGGCCGCCAGGGGAATACGGCAAAGGTTCTGGGATCGGGACGAAGGTACATATCCGACTCTTCAATGCGGGTAAATCCATGTATAGAAGAGCCGTCAAACATCAACTCCCCATCCAGGGCCTTTTCCAGTTGTTCCACGGTGATGGCCATATTTTTGAGCACACCGAGAATATCGGTAAACTGCAGGCGGATGAACTTTACACCCAGCTCCCTTGCCTTGGCCAGCACTTCTTTTTTGATTGCCTCGTCCATAAAACAACCACCTTCTTGAAATTTTTCAAAATGGAAAGGCGCCCCAGGGGAATAGTTCATGCTTAATTCCCCACAGGGCGCCTTTGCCCATTTTCGGTACGTCATTATACCTTAACTTTTTAAGTTGTGGGCCAGGATGATGGCTTCGGCAACCTGACGCATGGAAATACGTTTGTCCATGCTGCTTTTTTGCATGCGCCGGAATGCCTCGGCTTCCGTGAGTCCCAGTGTCTCCATCAGGATTCCCTTGGCTTTTTCCACTAATTTACGGGTTTCCAGGGCTTCCTTTAATTCCTGGACCTGGTTTTCCAGCTTAATGATTTCCTGGTAGTTGGCCAGGGCCAGTTCCACGGCGGACAACAGGGTACTTTCATCCACCGGCTTGATCAGGAGGGCCGATACCCGTGCCTCTTTGGCTTTATCTAAAAGGCCGGGACTCATGGAGTTAACCAGCACTACCACTGGGGCCAACTTATCCTCATGGAGAATGCGTGCCACTTCCAGCCCGTCCATGCCCGGCACCCCGGCCTCGATGATCAGCAGATCCGGCTGCCGGCTGCGCACCAGCTTGAGGCCCGAAAGGCCATCCGATGCCTCACCCACCACCCAGTATCCCAGCTTGGTGAGTATGGCTTTAATGGACTTTCTCCAGGTGGCATCGCTATCTACCAGCACTATTCTCTGTTCCGCCATGGAGATTTTCCTCCCAAATTGTTCCTGGTAACCAATCCGCCGGGCGTTGCCGGACTACTGGAAAAAATACCACCTTCCCGGGAAGAAAAATGCCCTCTTCAAGGCCTCACGACCTGTCGAGGGCATCATTGCCTGTTCATTAGCAGGGTACATCATTGTACCCATAGAATACCCCTTTGGCTCGTTTTTATTATAATGCGTACCCTTGCGGTTGGCAACAGTTTTTTTTCGTTAGCCTAAAATTTTTTCTACCTCTTCGGCATCCACATCCATGACGTACCTGATACCGGTAATTTCAGCAGCTTCCCTGGTCAGGGCGGCCACATCGTCCCGGGTGATGTAGGACAGGGCAAACTTGCGGGCGCCGCACATTAACTGCCGCAGGCCCTGGGCCAGCCGCTCAAAGTAGGTGTAGACACCGATGGCTCCCACGGGCAGTTTTTCAAAGGCTTCGGCGCCCAGTTTTTCCTTCAGTTCGCTGGCGGCAATGAAGACCTGCTCAAGGGACTCGCCGTATTTCTTGTACTCATTGGGCACCTTGCCGGATTTTACGGCTTCGCCCACGGTCTTACCCACCATGGCCGCTGTCAGGGCCGAGCGGGCCATGCCGATGGCCTTCACGTAGGGAGCACCAATGGCCAGCCCCTTGAACATGTGATCCTCCAGGGTGAAACCACCGGCAATAGCCACCGGCGGGACATAGGCGCCCCTGGCTGCCAGTTTATCCAGGTACTTAACCAGCAGCGCCTGCAGGTAGACGGTGGGCACGCCCCACTCATTCATCATCCGCCAGGGGCTCATGCCGGTACCGCCGCCGGCACCATCAACGGTCAGCAGGTCGAGCCTGGCATCAGAGGCATATTTTACTGCCCGGGCCAGGTCGGCCGGACGGTAGGCGCCGGTCTTCAAGAAGACGTACTTTGCCCCGGCCTTGCGCAGTTCTTCCACCCGGGTCATAAAGGACTCGTATTCCACCATGCCAATGCGCGAATGTCGCTCAAACTCACTGAAAGCACCGGCCCGGTAGGCCGCCTGTACCCTGGGATCCGTGGGATCGGGCAGCACAATATACCCGCGGCTCTTCAGCTGCAGCGCCCGCTCCAGGCTGTCCAGCTTCACTTCGCCGCCGATGTCCTTGGCCCCCTGGCCCCACTTGAGCTCCACGGCCTCCACGCCCAGCTTTTCAATGGCGTACTCCTGGACCCCCAGTTTGGTATCTTCCACATTGGCCTGCACGGCAATAAATCCCCTGCCGTTGTACCATTCCTGGAAGTCCTTTACCCGCCTGGCAAGGTTGGGGGAATGGACAACGCGCCCATCCTTTATCTCCGCATTGGGGTCCATGGCGCATACGTTCTCACCAATAACAATGCCCACCCCGGATACAGCCGCCCCGGCGGCCAGGTGATCCCAGTTATTGGCAGCCACATTGGTGGACCCCATGGCGGCGATTACAATGGGCAGGTTGAGTTTTAAATCCGCGCTGGCTCCCACGGCGGTTTCCAGGCTGACCGCCGGGAAAATGGCCCTGTCGGGATCGGCTTCAATACCGTGGGCGCCCACGGCGGTACCGAGGATGTTGAAGTGGGAATAATCCACCGGGTAATCCTTCTGGGAAGCAGAGGTAGTTTTGCCGAAGGGCTGGGGATAAAGTACTTCCTTGCCCCGCACGGAAGATTTACCTATTTCACAAAGGCCGGGGCAGCCGTCCAGACAGGTCACACACATCCCGCTAAAGGGACAATAGCTCTCACCGGTGCGCAGCCGGGTCAGCGTAGCTGCAGTAGCGTTAACACCTTTACTAAAACTCATTGTTCCATCCTCCTAAAAAACACGGTAAAATTAAGGCAGTGGTTCTTTCTAAAAATGTTTTCTTCTCTATTGCCGGCCTGGTGATCAACATCAAGCCGGTATTTTTTTATCCGCCGTTTCTCTCTATCCAGCCAATTCTTTGCCAACCATCCCCCCTTTCTCATCTATTTTTTCTACCGGGAACACCCCGGATTGTTTCTTTAAAATGTCCTGGTAACAAAATTTCAGAACTAAAAGTTAGTCAAATATTCATCCAGCTCCCACTGGTGCACCCGGGCTTGATAGCGCTCCCATTCGTCTTCCTTGGCTTCCAGGAAGCGAGCGGTAATCTTTTGCCCCAGGGCGTTCTGGATCACCGCATCACCGGCCAGGGCCCGTAAAGCGTCGGCCAGGTTGCGGGGCAGGCCAATGCGGCGAATTAGCTCCCTTACCGGCGCATGGTTTTCCGACAGGGGCACCCCGGGCACCAGGCCGCGTTCGATGCCGTCCAGTCCGGCCGCCAGGGAAGCAGCCAGGGCCAGGTAGGGGTTGGCAGTGGGGTCGGGGCTGCGTAAAACTACCCGGGTACCTTCCTGGCGCTGGGCCGGCACACGGATCATGGTGCTGCGGTTTTCCTCCGACCAGGCAGCCAGTACCGGAGCCAGATCGGTGGGTACAAGACGCTTGTAACTGTTGACCAGCGGATTGGTAATGGCCGTTAAGGCCCCGGCATGGGTAATCAACCCGGCTATATAACGGTAGGCCAGCTCGCTCAGCTGGTGTTCCCCGGCAGGATCGTAAAAGGCGTTTTCCCCGTCCCGCCACAGAAACAGGTGCAAGTGCATTCCCGAACCGTTGCAACAGGCCAGGGGGCGGGGCATAAAGGAAGCGTGCAGGCCGTGCCGCTGGGCAATGGTGCGCACCACAAATTTAAAGGTGGCAATGCTGTCGGCCACAGTTAAAGCGTCATCTTCCTTCAGGAAGATTTCATGCTGCCCCGGCGCAATCTCATGATGGGAAGAGGAAACATCCAGGCCCATCTCCTGGAGGGTGAGCACCATATCCCGGCGGGCATTTTCACCCAGATCCACCGGCGTAAGGTCACAATACCCCGCCCGGTCGTGGGTGATAACGGTCGGCTTGCCCTGGGCATCGGTATGGAAAAGGAAAAATTCGATCTGCGCTCCTACCCGGAACTCCAGGCCCATTTCTTTCGCCCTGGCCAGCACACGCTTTAAAGCCGCCCGGGAACAGGCGCCGTAAGGTTCACCCTGGGGGGTCAGTACATCACAGATCAACCGGGCCACTGCCCCTTCCCGGGGCCGCCAGGGAAAGATCACAAAGGTTGCCGGATCGGGGAGCAGGTAAATGTCCGACTCACGGTTTTGGACGAAACCCTCGATCACCGAGCTATCAAACATCACCCGGCCCTCCAGCGCCCGGGGTAATTCCTCTACAGTAATGGCTATATTTTTCAAGACACCGAAAATATCGGTAAACTGCAACCGGATGAACTTAACATTATATTCCCGGGCTTTGCGGAGTACGTCTTCGGCGGTCAGGGTGGGCATGGTGATCTCTCCTTCCAAAACTCAGGGGCAAGAAAACAAAAAACGCCCTGCTTCAGGCCCGTGTTTACCTTACACGGGCCTGAATCAGGACGCCATTGCCCTGAAAAAACCGTACAAGAATGATTATAACAGGATTGCCCGGAAGATCAAGATATTCTTAACAAGAAATACTGTATACAGCCAGCCCCACCGTAAAAATTTGCAAAATACCCGGTACGGAGCATCGGAATGAGCGTGGACAACGCCATGCCCCGGCGGGTTATCTGAATACTTACATACATATAGATTCAGATTACTTTTCCAGGGCCATAATCACTTCCCGGGCCACCCGGGCTAAAGGTACGCAGCGATTCATACTCATCTTTTGCAGGTATTTATAGGCCTGCCGCTCCGTCATTCCTTTTCTTTCCATAAGCAGACCCTTGGCCCGCTCCGTCAACTTGCGCTCTTCCAGGGCCCTGCGCAGTCCTCTTATTTCCTTTTCCAGCCGTATGGTCCGCTCAAAGGAAGCCAGGGCCATTTCAATGGTCGGTACCACCATTTCCTCCTGCAATGGCCTGGGGAGCACCCCGTAAATCCCGGGCGAACGTACCAGCTCGGCCACATTTTGCTGGTGGATGTCGGCCGTGAGCACCACCGGGGCCACATGATGCTCTTCGATAATGCCGGCCACATCCATGCCTTCACTGCCCGGAAGGCGGTATTCCAGAATCACCAGTTCCGGGGTGGTTTGAAAGACTATCTGCAGCAAGGACCGGCCGTCCTGCGTTTCCCCAATCACCATGTATCCCGCATGGCGCAGGATCTCTTTAAGCCGGGAGCGAAAATCCCTGTCGCTTTCGGCAACAACAATGCGGGTCCTGTACACCGGGACCACACTCCACCTTTTTCGTCACTGAATTACATTATAGCATGCGGCTATTGATGCGGGGAACCGCTGCCAGGGCTGCCTTTCCAGGGTGCCATACTCTCTTGAAGCCGGTTTTTCAGCCTCCAAAATTGTAGCAACGTGTCATTTTAACCTGAAAATAAGCATATATTTCCCCAAAAACAATCTGGGGGGTACGCATATTGAATAAGGGCAGGCTAAAAAAGGTTTTCCCGGGAGGCAATACCTGCCGGGGATTTTATTCGTTTTACGACTACATCATTGAACCCGACGCCACCCGCATTTTTGTTATTAAAGGAGGGCCCGGTGTCGGGAAGTCCACGTTCATGCGCAAGATTGGCGAAGAAATGCTGGAGCGGGGTTACGACGTGGAATTCCATTGCTGCTCTTCGGACAACGGCTCGCTGGACGGGGTAGTTATTCCGGCCATCAAGGTGGCGCTGCTTGACGGCACCGCCCCCCACGTGGTTGACCCCAAAAACCCGGGAGCAGTGGATGAAATCGTGCATCTGGGGGATCACTGGAACGAAGAAGGCCTGCGGGCACATAAAAAGGAAATCCTGGCTTTAAACCAGGAAATAGGACGGCTCTTTAAACGGGCCTACAGCTACCTGGCCGTCGCCCACCTCTTCCTGGAAGAGGTGCGCAGCTATTACCGGGAAACGGGCGCCTTCAATGTAGGGGCTTTTGATAAGCTGTCCCTCGATCTGACCCATGAAATTTTTGCCGGGCAGGAGCGCCAGACAGATAACCCCAGAGCCCGCCACCTTTTTGCCACAGCCATTACCCCCGACGGAACGGTGAGCTACCTGGACACTATCGTTGGTCACTTAAAGAAACGTTATATTATCAATGGTGATGATGGTACGGGCAAGACCACCCTGGTCCGGCGGATTATGGATGCCGCTTTAATGCGCGGGTTCGACGTGGAGGCTTATCACTGCGCCCTGGACCCTTCCCGGATCGAGCACCTGGTGATACCCGGGCTGGACCTGGCGGTGGTCAACTCCGTGGAGCCCCACTATTATAAACCCCAAGACGGCGACGTGGTTGTGGATACCATGACCTGTGTCAGGCCCGTGTCCGA